>NZ_JBSXON010000071.1:0-281123 GCF_056859475.1 Halopseudomonas sp. L-58 | reverse complement strand
TGACCCGCACAGCCCCTGGCAGCGCGGCAGCAACGAGAACATCAACGGACTGATCCGCCAGTACCTTCCCAAAGGCACGGATCTGTCGGTATACAGCCAGGAGCAGTTGGATGCTATTGCCTACGAACTGAACATTCGGCCGCGTAAGCGCTTCGGCTTCAAGTGCCCCATCGAGGTCATGACCGAGCTGATGGCCACGTATCATGAGGCTCCTGCCTCAATCCAGTAACCGTGTTGCACTCAGTTCCTGCAACCGCCCTTGTATGTGAGCGTGCGAAGCAAACCCCTGGTTGTTATTGCAGCCAGGGGTTTTCTTTTGGTCGCGCGTAATGTGATATCCAGCACGTTGAACGGGGCTTGCCTGCCGAGGCCGCTGTCAGTTCCATGTCTCAGCTCACGACTGCCTGCAGCCAGGCGGCCAGTACCCCTGCGCCGACGGCGATGGTCATGGGAATGGCGACTCTCAGCCCCAGACCGCGGGTGCCGAATACCAGCGCCATCGCAGCCTTGATCAGGCTGTTACTGAGGGCCGCCAGCAGTATGGCGATGACCGCGGTATCCTGATCCAGTGACCCCAGAGACAGGCGGGCGATGGCCAGGGTGATCGCATCCACATCCACAAGGCCGGACACCACCGACAATATCAGCACACCCTTGTCGCCCAGCCATTGCGTGAGCAGTTCAGCCAGCAGCAGGATGCCGGCCAAGAGCGCGCCAAACATCAGTGCCGAACTGAGGTCCAGCGGGTTCTTGTTCAGTGTGGGTTGCTCTGTGGCAAGTGCGTCTCGATGCTGATACCAGAGCAGCAGAGCAGGGGCATAAATAAACAGTACGGTGATCAGTACAGGCCCCAGCAGCACGGGCAGCAGTGCCTGATTCAGCAGCGTGCAATACACCAGAATCCGCGGGAACATGGTGCCACAAGCAATGAGAATACCCGCAGCCAGTTGCGGGCTAAGCTCATCGGCCGAACGCGACGCCTTGGCATAGTGCAAGGTCAGCGCGGTGGAGGAGCTGAGTCCGGCAAACAGGCTGGTGAACAGAATGCCTTTGGCGGTCCCGACAACACGGACGGCAAAGTAGCCGATGAACGAGATCATGGCGATCAGCACCACCATAATCCAGATGTTGTAAGGGTTCAGCGCTTCGCCGGGCCCGAAGCCCCTGTTGGGCAGCAGTGGCATCATGACCACGGTAATCAGCAGCAGTTTCAGGCCGGCATCCAGCTCTTTTTCCTGCAGGCGGTTGAGCAGGCCGTGAATCTCCTCCCGATTATCGAGAATAATCGCGGTGATGACGGCGGCGGCGGCCGCCAGCGCGGGTGAGATGGCAATCGTCACCGCGCCGTAACTGAAGGTCAGCAGCAGGCAAATCAGGTTGGTGATACTGAAGGTGTTTTGCTGACGCGCCTGGTGACTGAAAGCCACCAGGGTAATGGCGGTCAGCGACAGCATGGCTGCGGGCAGCACCCAGATGGTTATTTCCTCTGCGAGCAAGGCGCTGATGCCCCCAAACAGGCCTACCAGGGCAAAGGTGCGAATGCCGGCAATGCGCTCGCCCGCCTTTCTGTTGCGTGCCTGCCAGCCCCTCTGAATGCCAATCACGGCACCCAGCAGCAAGGCTATCCCCAAGTGCACAGCCTGCTGATTACTCAGCAGAAAATCGTTCACGATTCCGTTCATCTCATCCTGTCGTCATGGCCAGCTTTCTAGCGACAGACTAATCCTTTCTATCGCCGGCCACTACCGAGAAGCGATTACTTCTGCCCAGGGTTGGTGGAGACGGTCCGGCTCGCCGTCGGTGTCGCGCGCATGATGCATGGGTATTTGCAATACTTAATGCTAATCACTATCATTGGCAAATTGTGCGTTCTGCCTCGGGGTGTACGCTTTCGCAATATGTCCGGGGCATATCGACCGACCGGGCTCTGACAATGGTGATTGGCATGACACGATGTCTGTTCCGGGGGGGGCGCATGAATAGTGCGCTCGCCCTTCCACTGATGTCGCGTGTTTTCGCGGCGATTTTTGCTGTTTACGCGTTCATCTGGGGGGTTGTTTCCCTGGGCGTGGTCAGCCTGAGTGCAATCGGTGTCGACTTTCACAGTGCCGAGCAAAGCATGCTGATGTTTGGGCTGCTGCTCTACGTTGTGTTGTTTATCTGGGTGTTCGCCGTTAAAAGTCTGCTGCGGATCTGGCTGGTGCTCGGGCTCGGTGCGGTGCTGATGCTGTCGGCGGCCTGGTTGCTGCAGCCTTTGCTGCTTTGTCAGGAGGCCGCATGCTGAACAACTTTCGTCTCTCCATGGCCTGGGTGCACACCTGGTTCGGGCTGGTGCTCGGTTTTGTGTTGATGGTGGTCTTCTTCTTCGGCTCTCTGTCGGTGTTTGACCGCGAGATTGATCGCTGGGCGGTGCCGGCGACCCGCTTCGAACCGCAGCCGATGCCGTCCTACGATAACCTGCTGGCCGATGTGTATACCCGCCTCAAACCGGATCCGGTCGATATGGCCGCAACGGCGAAGCGTGTCATTGGCGAGTTACCGGCGGCTGACACCATGCCACTGGTTTCCCTGTTTGCCTATACCACGCACCGTGATCCGGTGCTGCTGATCGGCGGCGAGTTCGGGATTCCCAATCAGCCGAAGGATCCGGCCGATGACCATCTGCATGTTCATGGCCGGGCGACGGTGGACCCGCGTACTGGAGAGTTTCTGCCGGATGACGCGCTGAAGATCGGCAGCGACTGGTTTTACCCGCTGCACTACAGCCTGCATCTGAACTGGATGTACCTCGGTACCTACGTGGTCGGGCTGGCGGGGCTGGTGATGCTGGTTGCGCTGATTACCGGGGTGATCATGCATCGCAAGATGTTTCGCGAGTTCTTCACATTCCGGCCAAACAAGCGCATCCAGCGCAGCGCGCTGGATCTGCATAACATGACGGGTGTGGTTGCACTGCCATTTCACTTCTTCTTTGCCTTTACCGGGGTGCTGATTTTTGCCGGCTTTTATTACTTCCCGGTTTCGCAGACGCTGCTCAAGCCGCTGCACGATCAGCATGAGGTGCTGGAGGCCGCGCACACCGGGCTGCCCCATGACGAGGCGGGTATTCCTGCGCCGCTGGCGTCGGTCGATGCCATGGTGGCCGAGGCCAGGCGCATCTGGGCTGAGCGCGATATGGCCGGTGAGGTCGGTTTCCTGACCATCGAACATCTTGGCGATGCCAACGGCTACGTCAGTATCTACCGTGCGGGAAGTGATCGGGTTGCGCTGGTTGGCGAGGGTATTCACTTCCGTGCCAGCACTGGCGAGCTGCTGCGCGAAGATCCGCCGAGCCCGCCGGTGGAAGCGGTCGCGCGGTTTCTGACGGGGCTGCATTTGCAGCACTTTGAGCACTGGGCGCTGCGCTGGCTGTATGTGCTGGGCGGCCTGTTGGGCTGCGTGTGCATTGCCACCGGTTTTGTCTTCTTCGTGGAAAAGCGCAAACAGGATCATGCCCGCCGCGGGCTTCAGGGTTGCAGAGTGGTTGATGCGCTGGCGGTTGCCAGCGTGACCGGGATGGTGCTGGCAGCCGTCGCCATGCTGGTGGCCAACCGTATCCTGCCGGAGGCTGTGGTTGGCAAGGGTGAGTGGGAAAAGGCCGTGTTCTGGTGCGCTTGGGGGCTGTCGTTGCTGCACGCGTTGTGGCGCAGCGCGCCCGTGGCCAAGGCGTTGCGTAATCCGGCCTGGGCTGAGCAGTGCTGGCTGCTGGCGCTGCTGATGGTGACGGCTGTGCTGTTGAACTGGGTAAGCACCGGTGATCACCTGTTCAAGACCGTGGTTACGGATCCCTATTGGCCGGTTGCCGGGGTGGACCTCAGCCTGTTGGCGTCGGCGGCCGTGGCGGTGTTTGCGGCCCGCAAGCTGGCTCAGCCGCGAACGGTTCAGGTCTCTGCACAGAGTCGGGAGGTGGTCTATGACTGACTCTGTCTGGTTGCTGCTGGCGGCCGTTGCCATGCTGCTGGCTACCGGCTGGCTTGCCCTGTCTCTGCAGCCTCACTGGCGCCAGGTATTCGGTACCGACGCGCCGCCATCGGCCTTGCGCCTGCGTGCAGCAGGCTGGAGTGCGCTGCTGGCAGCGGCGGTCTGCTGCTTTGCGGCAGATCATCCGTCGATGGCAGTGCTGGTCTGGTTTACCCTGTTCTCTGCAGCCGCGATGATCACCAGTATGGTGTTGAGTTACCGTCCGGCCTTGTTGCGCCCGCTCTGCCCGTCGCTGCTGCGCCTGCCTTGATCTCACCGCAAGCCGACGGTGCGTTTGCTTGCCTGGGGGTCAGAAGTTGGTAAAAGTATGTAAATTCGCTACTTCCGAAGGCTGATCTTTCCTAAAGTCGGGCATTCGAGGCGGCGCCTCGCGCCGCTGCTGTTCAGAATACGGATTACATGCCATGTCTCTCCCTCAGTCTTCTCCCCGGTCCCTTCGCAACTGGCTGCTGCTGGCTGCGGCTGTTGCTGGCGCGGGCACCTTCGCCTGGTTTCAGTTCGGCAGTCAAACTGCGCCCGTCCAGCCGGACGCCCTGCGGCGCATGGGCTGGGATGCGCCTGCTGTGGTTCGGGTCGAGCCGGCGGCGCTGGGGCAACTGGACGTGCAGATCAAGTCGATAGGCACGGTCACCCCGCTCAACACGGTTACCGTTCAGAGCCGGGTCAGTGGCGTGCTGGAGAAGGTGGTGTTCGAGGAGGGCGCAAGGGTGGAGCAGGGCGCGTTGCTGGCCGAGATTGATCCTTTGCCCTATCGTGCCCAGCTTGAGCAGGCTGAGGGTCAATTGCAGCAGAATCGCGCCAAGCTGGAGAATGCCCGGGCCGATCTGAAGCTCTACGAGCAGCTCTGGGAGCAGGATTCCATCGCACGCCAGCAGCTCAGTGACCAGCGGGCGCTGGTGCAGGAGTTGCTCGGTACGGTGCGTGCCAATCAGGCCCAGGTGGACGACGCCAGGTTGCAGCTGTCCTGGACGCGGATCACCGCGCCGCTGTCCGGTCGCCTCGGTCTGCGCAAGGTCGACCAGGGCAACCTGGTGACCGGTAGCGAAGCGGAGGGGCTGGTCAGCATTACCCAGACCCAGCCGATCGCGGTCAATTTTACCGTGCCGGAGGTTGACGTGCCGGCCCTTCGCGACGCGCGCCGGGGCGATGCACCACTGAAGGTCGAGGTTCTGGATCGAGGCGAGCGGCGGGTGCTGGCCACCGGCGAGCTGACCACCCTCGACAACCAGATTGATACCAGCACCGGCACGCTGCGGGTGCGCGCGCAGTTTGCCAACGAAGATGAAGCACTGTTCCCCAACCAGTTCGTCAATGTGCACCTGCGGCTGAAGACGCTGGAGTCGGTAGTGACGATTCCGGGTGATGCGGTGCAGTTCGGTACCGAGCGCAATTACGTTTACGTTGTGCAGGACAACAAGGCCTATGTGCGCAATGTGGTGCTGGGCGCCGCCGCAGACGGCCGGGTAGCGGTCACCGAGGGGCTGGAGCCGGGTGAGCTGGTGGTACTCGAAGGGCTGGATCGGCTGCGTGACGGCAAGCAGGTCAATATTCCTGACGCCAGTGGCGCAGCAGCCGGCGCGGCGCGCACGCCGGCTGCTGCGGATGCGGTTCGGGCAGGGCAGGACCGCCCGGGAGCGGGTGAGCGCCGCAGCCCGCCGCCGGCCAACTGAGGCTGATTGATGAAAGGTCTCTCGACGCCCTTTATTCTGCGCCCGGTAGCCACGTCGCTGCTGATGCTGGCGTTTCTGATCGCCGGCCTGGTTTCCTGGCGGCTGCTGCCGGTCGCTGCGCTGCCGCAGGTGGATTACCCGATCATTCAGGTGTTTACCTTTCAGCCGGGTGCTGGGCCGGAGGTAACGGCGCGCACCATTACTGCACCGCTGGAACGCTACCTCGGGCAGATTCCGGGCCTGAAGCAGATGTCCTCGACCAGCTCTGGCGGGGCGTCGGTCATTACCCTGCAGTTTGATCTTGGCGAGGATCTGGGCGTTGCCGAGCAGGAAGTGCAGGCGGCAATGAATACCGCCGACAGCCTGCTGCCGAATGACCTGCCAACGCCGCCGATCTACCGCAAGGTCAACCCGGCGGACGCGCCAATCCTGACCTTGGCGATTACCTCCGACAGCCTGCCGCTGCCGGAGGTGCATGATCTGGTCGACACCCGCATGGCGCAGAAACTGGCGCAGATTTCCGGTGTTGGCCTGGTCAGCCTGGCCGGTGGTCAGCGGCCGGCGGTGCGGGTGCTGGTCAACCCGATGGCGCTGGCGTCCTACGGGCTCAGTCTCGATCAGGTGCGCCAGAGCATTGCCGCCACCAACGTCAACCAGCCCAAGGGCAGTTTCGACGGCCCTACGCGCAGCACCATGCTCGATGCCAACGATCAGATTCGCTCGGTCGAGGATTACCGCAAGCTGATCCTCACCTGGCAGAACGGTGCACCGCTGCGGCTCGGTGACGTCGCAACCATCATCGACGGTGCCGAAGACCGCTTTCTCGCCGCCTGGGCCAACGGCCAGCCGGCGGTACTGCTGAATGTCCAGCGTCAGCCGGGTGCCAACGTCATCGAGGTCACTGACCGGGTGCGTGAGTTGCTGCCACAACTGGCCGGCACCTTGCCTTCGGCGGTGGATGTCACCGTGTTGACCGACCGTACCCACAGCATTCGCGCCTCGGTACGTGACACCCAGAAGGAACTGCTGTTTGCGGTCGCGCTGGTGGTATTGGTCACGTTCGTCTTCCTGCGCAGCATTCCGGCGACCATCATCCCTAGCATCGCGGTACCGCTGTCGCTGGTCGGCACCTTTGCCTTCATGTATCTGATGGACTTCTCGGTCAACAACCTGACCCTGATGGCGCTGACCATTGCCACCGGCTTTGTGGTGGATGACGCCATTGTCATGCTGGAGAACGTGGCGCGGCACCGGGAGATGGGCGAAACGCCAATGCAGGCGGCGCTCAAGGGCGCGGGCGAGATCGGTTTTACCCTGATGTCGCTGACCTTCTCGCTGGTTGCGGTGCTGATTCCGCTGCTGTTCATGCCGGATGTGGTGGGACGGCTGTTCCACGAGTTTGCCATCACCCTGGCGGTGGCCATCGTCATCTCGCTGGTGGTGTCGCTGACGCTGACGCCGATGATGTGCGCGCGCATGTTCAGCACGCCGCCGCAGGAGAAGTCCGACGGTTTGCTGCATGGGGTGATTGAACGCTACGGCCGCGCGCTGGACTGGGTGCTGGAGCGCCAGACCCCGGCGCTGCTGGTGATGCTCGGCACCATCGCCTTGACCGGGTTGCTGTACCTTGCGGTCGACAAGGACTTCTTTCCGGTCCAGGACAGCAACGTCATCCAGGTGGTGACTGAAGGCCCGCAGGACATTTCCTTCACCGCCATGGCCGAGCGTCAGCAGCTGTTGGCTCAGGCCCTTCTGCAGGACCCGGGCATCGAGAGTCTGTCGTCATTTATCGGTGTGGACGGCGTCAACGTGACGGTCAACAGCGGGCGCATCCTGGTCAACCTGCCGCCGCACGATCAGCGCGACGAGAGCCTGTTCGAGGTGATGGCGCGGCTGCGTGAGCGGGCGGCGAGCGTCGACGGTATCAGCGCCTGGTTCCAGCCGGTGCAGGAGCTGACCATTGAGGATCGGGTCAGCCGCACGCAATACCAATTCAGCCTGACCAGTCTCGACAGCGGCGCGCTGCATGAGTGGGTGCCGCAGATGGTCGCCGCGCTGAACGCCCGCCCGGAATTGGACGACGTGGCGGCCGATCTGCAGCAGCGCGGTATGCAGGCCTATGTCGAGATTGACCGTGACGCGGCAGCGCGGTTCGGCCTCGATGTAACGGATATAGCCAATACGCTCTACAACGCCTTCGGCCAGCGCCAGATCGCGACGCTTTTTACCCAGTCAAATCAGTACCGGGTGATCATGGAGGTCGACCCGCAATTTGCCGGTGACCCGGAGAGCCTGCAACGGCTGTTTATCACTACCGCAGACGGTAGCTCGGTGCCGCTGGCCAGTGTGGCGCGGGTGCAACAGCGGGCGGCGCCGCTGCTGATCAACCATCAGGGCCAGTTTCCTGCGACCACGGTATCGTTCAACCTGGCCGATGGCGCGTCGCTGGGCGATGCGGTTGAGGCGATTGAGCAGGTGCAGCAGGCGCTGGGCCTGCCGGCGACCATCGAACTGCGCTTTCAGGGCGCGGCCGAGGCGTTTCGGGCGTCGCTCGGTAACACCCTGTGGTTGATTCTGGCGGCGGTACTGACCATGTACATCGTGCTGGGCGTGCTCTATGAGAGCACCATTCACCCGGTCACCATCCTCTCTACCTTGCCGTCCGCCACGGTGGGCGCGCTGCTGGCGCTGCTGCTCACCGACCGGGCGCTGGACATGATCTCGGTGGTCGGCATCGTGCTGCTGATCGGTCTGGTCAAGAAGAACGGCATCATGATGGTCGACTTTGCGCTGGAGGCGCAGCGCAATCAGGGCATGAGCCCGCGTGAGGCGATCCATCGGGCAGCGATGTTGCGTTTCCGGCCGATCTTGATGACCACGCTGGCGGCCTTGTTTGGCGCACTGCCGCTGATGCTGGCCAGCGGCTCCGGCGCCGAACTGCGCCAGCCGCTGGGTGTGGTGATGGTGGGCGGTCTGCTGGTCAGTCAGGTGCTGACCCTGTTCACCACGCCGGTGGTCTATCTGTTCTTCGACCGTCTGGCCGGCAAGCCGACGGTGCAGCCGGTTGAGGCGCTTGAGTGAGCGGCGGATTTCTGCATCGCCCGATCGGGCTGGCGCTGGCTGCCGTGGCGCTGGTGCTGTCCGGCCTGCTGTGCTGGCGCCTGCTGCCGGTCGCGCCGCTGCCACAGCTGGATGTACCGATGATCGTCGTCACCGCCAGTTTGCCCGGGGCCAGCCCGGAAAGCATGGCAACCACGGTGGCAACGCCGCTGGAGCGCGCGTTGGGTGCCATCTCTGGGGTAACCGGTATCTCTTCCAACAGCAGTCAGGGTTCGGCGCAGATTGCGCTGACCTTCGAGCTGGGGCGCGACCTGAATGAAGCCGCCCGGGAGGTGCAAGCGGCCATCAATACGGTGCGCGGCGACTTGCCGGCAGGCATGCCCGGCAACCCGCAGTATCGCAAGATCGACCCGTCGCAGGCGCCGATCATGGGGCTGGCGTTGAGCTCGCCCAACCTGTCGCCAAGCGCGCTGTACGACATCGGATCGACCATTCTGGCGCAGAAGCTGGCGCAGATTTCCGGGGTGGGCGAGGTCAGCGTGGATGGCGCGTCTCTGCCGGCAGTGCGCGTGCAGCTCGATGCCGGCGCGTTGCAGCATTACGGTATTGCCCTGGACGAGGTACGCAGCGCCATCGCCAACAGCAATGCGTTGCGCCCGCTCGGGGTGATCGAGCAGGGCGAGCACCGTTGGCAGGTGCAGACCAGCGATTCGCTGCGCACCGCGGCGGCCTATCGGCTGCTGGTGATTCGTCATCAGGACGGTGCGGTGGTGCGCCTCGGTGATGTCGCCAGGGTCACCGACTCGGTTGAGGACCGCTACAGCAGCGGCTTTCATAACGAGCGTCAGGCGGTGGTGCTGAGCATCAGCCGGCAGAGCGGTGCCAATATCGTCGAGACCATCGACAACATCTATGCTCGGCTGCCGCAACTGATCAACCTGTTGCCCGAAGACGCGCAGCTGTCGGTGGTGATGGATCGCTCACCGGTGATTCGCGCCACCCTGCGCGAGGCGCAGATTTCCCTGCTGCTGGCGACGCTGCTGGTGGTCGCCGTGGTTTGGCTGTTCCTCGGCAATTTGCGTGCGGCGCTGATTCCGTCAACGGCGATTCCGGTCTCGCTGATCGGCAGCTTTGTGGTCATGTATTTCTTCGGCTTCTCGCTCAACAACCTGTCGCTGATGGCGCTGATCGTCGGTGCCGGCCTGGTGGTGGATGACGCCATTGTGGTGCTGGAGAACGTCCAGCGGCACATGGGCAACGGCCTGTCGCCGCTGGACGCCGCAGCGCGCAGTGCCCGAGAGCTGCGCTTTACCCTGATTGCCATGACGCTGGCACTGGCGGTGGTGTTTGCCTCGATCCTGTTGCTGGGCGGCCTGATCCGTCAGCTGTTCGAGGAGTTTTCCATCACCCTGGTGGCGGCCATGCTGATCTCGCTGCTGGTATCGCTGACGCTGACGCCCAGCCTGTGCGCGCTGTGGCTGAAACCCACGCCGGCCGGGCACAAGGAGGATGATAGGGACTCCCTGTTTGCCAGACTGCGCGGTGGCTACGACCGCTCGCTGCATTGGACGCTCAACCATAAACCGATCGCATTGCTGGTGCTGCTGGCGGCGATCGGCAGCAGTGTCTGGCTGGCGGCAACCCTGCCGGAAGAAGCGCTGCCGCAGCAGGATTCGGGGCAGATTCGCGGCTTCCTGCGCGGCGATGACGGCATGTCGTTCCAGATCATGCAGCCGAAGATCGAGGCCTACCGGCAGTACATTCTGGCCGATCCGGCGGTCGCCGACCTGACCGGCACCAGCGGCGGCAGCGGCGGTCTGACCAACGCCCAGCTGACCATTCGGCTCAAACCGCTGGCCGAACGCAAGGTCTCCGCCCAGGCGGTGGTCGATCGCCTGCGCGCCAACGCACCGGCGGTGCCGGGTGTAATGATGATGCTGATGGTCGATCAGGATCTGCAGTTCCGCCCGCCGTATCGGCGCAGTGAATACGAGGTACTGCTGCGCTCGGACTCGCTGGCGCAGCTCAAGGTGTGGTCGCGCAAGGTTGCCCAGGCGATGACGCAGAGCCCGCTGCTGGTGGATGTGGATTCGATGGACGGCGACGAGACTCGTCAGGTGGTGCTCGATATCGACCGCGAAGCCGCGCGGCGTCTCGGCGTCGATATGCAGACTATCGCCTCGACCCTGAACAACTCCTTCTCTCAACGTCAGGTTGCCACCCTGTACGACGAGCTGAACCAGTATCGGGTGGTGATGGAACTGGACTCGCGCTACACCGAGCGCCCTGAAGTGCTGGCCCAGCTCGAGGTTATGGGCTCGGAGGGGCAGCGGGTGCCACTCTCCAGCTTCGCTACCTGGGGTTACGGCATGGCCGAAGACCGCGTGCGCCACGAAGGGCAGTTTGCCTCGATGGGCGTGGGGTATGCGCTGGCGCCGGGCGTCACCGAAGCGCAGGCCAAGGAGGCCATCGCGCAGATTCTCAACGAGGTGATGTTGCCGAGCGATGTGCATGAGGCACCGCCGTCGGCCAACGATTTTGGCGCTGCGGTCGAGCCGTGGATCTTTGTTGCCGTGCTGCTGGCGGTGTATCTGGTGCTCGGTGTGCTCTACGAGAGTACGCTGCATCCGCTGACCATTCTCTCGACCCTGCCGCCGGCCGGGCTGGGCGCGCTGCTGGCGCTCAAGTTCGGCGGCCAGAGTCTGAGTCTGATCGCCATGCTGGGGCTGTTCCTGCTGATCGGTATCGTGATGAAGAACGCCATCATGATGATCGACTTCGCGCTGGAGCTGCAGCGCCGCGAAGGGCTCAATCCGCAGCAGAGCATTCAACGCGCCGCGCTGCTGCGCCTGCGACCGATTTTGATGACAAACCTCGCCGGCATGCTCGGCGCGGTGCCGTTGATTATGGGCTTTGGCGAAGGTGCCGAGATGCGCCGCCCGCTGGGGATCACCATTTTTGGTGGCTTGGCGCTAAGCCAATTGCTGACGCTGTACACCACGCCGGCGGTCTATCTGTATCTGGAAAACCTGCGTCAGCGCGTGTTGTGCCGTGGTGCAACCGAACCTTCCTCACCCTCAACCTGATCGGGGCTGTTACCGATGAAGCTCTCCCTGCTGTCTACCTCTGTTGTTCTGGCCACTGCGCTGATTGGCGGCTGTACGCTCGGCCCGGATTACCGGGTGCCGACCACGGTCGAGCCCTCAGCGCTGCGCTATGACCAGGGCTGGCAGCCGATGCCGGCACAGAGCTGGGCAAGCAGCGGGCGCTGGTGGGAAGTGTTTGGCGATACCGAGCTGAACGCGCTGATCGAGGAGGCCAACCAGCGCAACCAGACGCTGGCACAGGCTGAAGCCCGTTATCGCGCAGCATTGGCGCAGCGCAGACTGAGTACCGGCGAATACAGCCCGACCCTGAGCGCGGCGCTGGATACCGCACGCAGCGGCGGCAGTGAAGTCAGTACCGAGACTCGCAGCAGCGCGCAGCTGGGTATCAGTTGGGAGCTGGATCTGTGGGGGCGGGTGCGCCGTCAGGTCGAGTCCGATACCGCTGCGCTGGAAGCCAGTGCGGCGGATCTGGCCGCCGCCCGGCTGTCGATTCAGTCGGCCGTGATCAACAGCTACATCAATCTGCGCGCCCAGGACCTGCAGTATCGGCTGCTGGAGCAGACGCTGGCGTCCTCAGCCCGTTCGGCCCAGCTGACGCGCAACCAGTACGACGCCGGCATCGTCTCCCGCGCCGACGTGATTCAGGCCGAAACCCAGCTGCAGTCACTGCGCAGTGACCTGTACGACCTGCAGAATCAGCGGGCGCTGGAACAGAACACCATCGCCGCGCTGCTGGGCCGTGCCCCGGTCGATCTGGAACTGGCGGTAGTCGAGGCGCTGCCCGCGGTGCCGCCGATTCCAGCGCAACTGCCAGCGGAGCTGATTGCCCGCCGCCCGGATGTGGTCTCTGCCGAGCGTGGCGTCGCAGCGGCCAACGCCGATATCGGCGTCGCCATCACCGCCTGGTTGCCCACCCTGACACTGGGCGGCAGCGCCGGTGTCAGCGGCGGCTCGATCAGCGATCTGTGGGATACCCCGGTACGGGTCTGGTCGGTTGGACCGAGTCTGGCGCAAACCCTGTTTGACGGCGGCCGGCGCAGTGCTGCCCGAGACGCTGCACTGGCCCGCTACGACGAGCAGGTCGCCGCCTACCGTCAGACCGTACTCGACGCGCTGGCCGATGTGGAAAATGCGCTGGCAACCACCGCCATCCTGCGCGAGAAAGCCGTACAGCAGGATCGGCTGGTGGCGCTGGCCGAAGAGAACGAACGGGTGATCACCAACCGCTACCAGTCCGGTCTGGTCTCCTATCTGGAGGTATCGGTCGCCCAGAACACCACGCTCAGCGCCAAACGCGGCCGCATCAGCGTCACCAGCGCGCAACTCGCCGCAGCCACCGAACTGGCCTCGGCCATCGGCGGCGGCTGGCAGGTGGGCGATGATGTGGGGGATGCAGGAGTGCGGTCGGCGGAGTAAGCAGCGGCGGGCCTGTCAGATTCCGCCTTCAGTCAATTTCGCCGGGTCCAGCAGGCGGGTCAGTTCCTCCCGGCTGAGATCGGTGTTTTCCGCGGCGACATCAACAATCGGTCGACCTTCCTTGTAGGCCTGTTTGGCTATTTCGGCGGCTTTCTGGTAGCCGATGATCGGGTTCAGGGCGGTCACCAGTATCGGGTTGCGCGCCAGTGCCTGCTGCAGTCGGTCCTCGCGCACGGTAAAGCCGGCTATGGCCTTGTCGGCCAGCAGGCGAGTGACGTTGCTCAACAGGTTCAGGCTCTCCAGCAGGTTGCGTGCGACCAGCGGCAGCATGACGTTCAGCTCGAAAGTGCCGGACTGGCCGGCGAGGGTGATGGTGGCGTCGTTGCCGATCACCTGGGCGGCGGCCATGGCGGCGGCCTCAGGAACCACCGGATTGACCTTGCCCGGCATGATCGAGGAACCGGGTTGCAGTGCCTCCAGCTCGATCTCGCCAAGCCCGGCCAGGGGCCCTGAGTTCATCCAGCGCAGGTCGTTGGCGATCTTGGTGATGCTGACGGCCAGGGTCTTCAGTTGCCCGGACAGGGCAACGGCGATGTCCTGCGAGCCGATGTGGGTGAAGAAGTTGGCCGCCGGGGCAAAGGTTATGCCGGTGCTGGCGCTCAGTGCGCGGCAGAAGTGCTCGGCGAACGCGGGGTGGGCGTTGACGCCGGTGCCGACCGCGGTGCCGCCCTGGGCCAGACTGTGCAGCATGGGTTGCAGCTGCTCCAGGCGCTGGCGGTTGCCTTCGATCTGATCGGCCCAGGTGTCGAGACTCTGGCTCAGGCGCACCGGCATGGCGTCCATCAGATGGGTGCGGCCGGTTTTGACATGGTGCTCAACGGTGCGTGCCCTGGCTCGGGTGACCTGCTCGAAATGCTGCAGTGCAGGCAGCAGGTCTTCATGCAGGGCCAGTGCGGCGCTGATGTGGATGCTGGAGGGGATGGTGTCGTTGCTGCTTTGGCTGCAGTTGACGTGATCGTTCGGGTTGATGGTCTGGCCGCATTGGCGGCTGGCGAGGGTGGCGAGCACTTCGTTGGCGTTCATGTTGGAACTGGTGCCGGAGCCGGTCTGAAACACATCGACCGGAAAGTGCTGCATGTAATCACCGGCTTTCAGCAGCTCATCGACGGCATGGCAGATGGCCTTGGCCATTGGTGCGGGCAACTGGTCCAGTTCGGCGTTGGCACTGGCAGCGGCACGCTTGGCCAGCAGCAGGGCGCGAATAAAGCGCTTGGGCATCGGTTGGCCGCTGACCGGAAAGTTGTTGACGGCGCGCTGGGTTTGGGCGGCATAGAGGGCGTCGCCCGGTACCTGCAGCTCGCCCATGCTGTCTCGTTCAATGCGGCTGGTGCTCATTTGCGCTACTCCCTGATCGGCTGAAACGGCTGTCTGCTTCCATGGTCGGACCACGGAAGCAGACAGGTGTTCAGCATAGCGCGTGTACGCAGCCAATGGCCGAGGGTCGGCATAAGGCGCGCCTGCGGCGTCTTGCGATTGCCTCCCCCGGATGACCGGGGGAGGCAAGGACGGTCAGAAACGGTACTTGGCCGTTGCTGTCACGCTGCGCGGAGCACCGTAGGTCAATGCGCCATAGGCGTCGAAGATGTCGAAGTACTTTTCATCGGTAACATTGTTGGCGTTTAGTTGCGCCGACAGGTTGTCGGTGATGTCGTAGCGCGCCATCAGGTTGACCAGTGCGTAGGCGTCCTGCTCGATTTTCTCCAGTTGATCGTCGGGGTTGGTTGCATAGGTATAGATACTGTCCTGCCAGTTGACACCGCCGCCAATGGTCAAGCGATTCCAGTCACCCGAGAAGCGGTAAGTGGTGAAGGTGCGCAGCAATTTTGTCGGGTACAGGGTGTTGACGGCTTTGCCGTCAGCGTCTTCGACTTCAAACTGGGTATAGCCAGCGCCTATGTTCCAGCCGGGCGTCAGCTCGCCAGACATCTCCAGTTCGAAACCCTTGCTGGTAGCGCCTTCGCTGGCTTCATAGGCAAGTTCGCCAGTCGGACTGCCCGGAATCACTACCCCGGTGCTGACAGCAAGGTTGTCCTGTTCGATCTTGAAGATGGCGGCGGAGGCGTTCAACCGGCCGTCGAACAGCTCGCTTTTCAAACCCAGCTCATAACTCTTGCCCACAATCGGTTCGATCTGCTGGCCGTTGGCATCGCGCTCGGACTGGGGCAGGAAGATATCGGTGTAGCTGGCGTAGGCCGACACGCTGTCAGTCAGGTCGTAGACGACGCCGGCGTAGGGTGTCAGCTCGTGGTTGACGTCGGTTTTGCTGACCGCTGAATAGATATCGTCAGCTTCTTTCTCGTAGTTGCTGTCCCGTGCGCCCAGAATCACCTTCAGATCGTCGGTGATGTTCAGGCGGGTGGCTGCGTAAAGTCCGTGCTGAGTAACGTCACCGTAACCGTAGGTGATCAGGTTGCCCCAGACCGGTTCCGGGAAATCACCGTCATAGCTGTCAAAGTCGGCGACGCCGCCGTAACCGGTCAGGGCTTGTCGGGTGTCGGCGTCGAACTTCTGCTCACTGTGGATATAGCCGAAGGCAAGGTCATGCTCGCGTTCAAACAGCGTGATCGGACCATCCAGACGAATACTGTAGTCATCCTGCACCGTCCGGGTTTCGTATATGGCGGGGAAGCTGCTCATCGGTTCGGCGCCTGTCCTGTCCGGGTTGCCGGAGAGGTACAGCAGGCGGGATTCGGCGTTGCGTTCACCCCGTGTATAGCTGAGATTCAGCTGCCAGTCATTACCGAAGCGGTGATCGAGATTGATGAAGCGGGTCTCGTAGCTGCTGTCCCACTTGCTCCAGTCTGCAGAGGTGGTTTTAGAGCGATTCCAGTCGGTGCGTGAGCCGTCTGCATACCATACCGGAAGGCCACCCCAGATGGGCGAGTCGGAATTATTTTCCTGGCGGCTCAGACCAAACCACAGTGTTGTGTTCTCGGTGAGGTCGATGTCCATGGTGCCGTAAAGGGTTTCGCGCTGGTTGCTGTGCAAGTCGATCCAGCTGTCACCATCGTTATATTCGCCGACCAGACGGGCGCGCACAGTGCCGGCCTCGTTTACTGCGAAGGACACATCTCCGAGGGTTCCCCAGGTATCCCAGGTACCGCCGCTGACTTCCACAGACCCTGTCAGATAGGTGCTGTTTGCGCGCTTTCGCGCCATATTCAGTGAGGCGGACGGATCGCCCACGCCGGCCATCAGGCCGTTGGCGCCGCGTACCACCTCGACGCGGTCATACATGGCCAGGCTGCTGAAGATCTCGCCGGAGCTCCACGGCTGCTCCCAGATAGTCGGCACGCCATCGATCATCAGGGCGTTGATGTCGAAACCGCGGGCGTTGAACTGGGCGCGACTGGTCTCGTAGCGGTTGACCGATACACCGACGGTGTTGTTTACGACATCCAGAATGGTTTGCAGATTCTGATCTTCAATCTGCTGCTGGGTGACCACGGTAACCGATTGGGGGGTCTCGCGCAGGGAGAGAGTCAAAGGTGTTGCGGTACGCGCAGCTTCTGCGGTGTAGGCGCCGGTGCCCTCGGTAGTTGTGCTGCGTTGCCCCTGGCCGGTGACGCTGATTGGTGCCAGCAGCACGTCTTCTTCGCTGGCGGTCTGCGCAGCGACCGGAAGAACAGTGACGGCTGAGCCGGCGACAAGAAGATGAATTGCCAGCGTCAGCGGGCGAATTCCCCGGGAGGTTTGCTGACATGGGGAGGTAGTGGTCGGCATGTAACGCGCTCCTTTTTATATGCTAGTGATTATGAGAATCGTTCGCATTGTATTTACATATTGAGCGGAACGCAAAGACTGGCTGCCTTGGGTTGCTGCGAAGTGGGGAGGGTTGGTCTGCGAGCGCCGCCAAGGCGCCCGCGGTCCGGGATTACTGCGCTTGATCTTGCCGCAGGGTGGCGCGGCTCCAGTCGAGCAGCTGTTGGGCCAGGGTATCGGCGGCACTGCTGAGGCCGTCGACCACGGCGGGCACGGCGGTGTCGGTCAGCGGTTGACTGACGCGGAAGTGACGGCTGGCAATGACGCCGCGCGAGCCGGGATCAACCAGCTTGGCATCCAGCTCGATGATGGCACTGACACTGTCGCCCCGGTATAGCGTCTGGAACTGGCGCAGGTCGCTGTAGAGCTGGATGTCGGTCTGCAGCGCATGAACCTCGGTGCTGACGCTTTTGAAGCTGCCACTTTGCTGGAACGCCTGCACCAGATGTTCACGCAGCAGAACGGGATTGGGGTCGGTCCAGCGCGCACCCTGGTAACTGGTCAGGGTGTTGCCCTCAGGCGTCACCATGATCCTTGGGGTCTGCAGCGCGTAGCTGGCGGCCGGTGTAATGATGCGCAGCGACTGGGGCAGCGGAGGCTGACTGCTCGTGGCCAGCCGAGGTGCAGGCAGTTGATAGGTGGTCAGCGGCTCGCTCTCGGGTAGCACCGAGCAGGCTGACATCAGCGTCAGTCCGAGCAGTCCGGCGGCCAGGCGGATACGGGTCATGGGGTGAACTCCTGTTGCGCTTCGCGGCCGAGCAGGAAGCGGGCTGGATCGTCCTGCAGGCGGCGGCTGAGTAATCTGAGGTCGGCCAGGGTATTGCGCAGATCGTTGAGCGCCGGGTCAAGCTGACCCAGGCCCTGGGCTCCGCTGCTCAGTGCGTTGCGGTTTTCGCTGAGGATCTGTTCAAGCTGGCTACTGGTTTCGGCTATGGAGTCCATGGCCTGACGGGCGCTTGCGAGGGTGGCGGCGCCATCCTTGCTGAGCAGCTGGTCGGTGCGCGCGATCATCTGGTTGCTTCGCTCCAGGGTTTCGGTCGCTGCCTTGCTGGTAGCGCGCAGTTCTGCCAGCAACTGCTGCACATTACCGTCGGGGTTGGCAATGCTGTGAGTTGCCTGATTGAGACCTTCAAGCGTCATGCTGAAACTGTTGACGTTTTCCTCGGACAGCACCTTGCGGGCGCTGACGATCAGCTTGTTGATATTGGTCATCAGGTCTTCGCCGTTGGCGAGCAGGGCGGAGATAGGGGACGGGATGGCGTCGATGATCGGATCCTGCCCTTTCGCGGCTGTCAGCGGCGGGCTGTCAGGGTCGTTGTGCGTCAGTTCGATCACCGAGGTACCGGTAATGCCGGTGAAGGACAGCCGTGCCTTGGTTGCCCGGGTGATCGGGACACTGGAGTCGATGCGGATGCGCGCACGTACAATGCGCGGATCGTCGGCATCAAGCCCCAGCTCGGTGATCTCGCCAATACGGATACCGCTGAACTGCACCGCGCTGCCGCGTGACAGACCTGTGACCGACTGCTTGAAGACAACGGTGTAGTAACGCTGGTCATCCGCGGTGCTCGAGTTGCTCAGCCAGATCGCAAAGACGATGGCTGCCAGCGCCGAGAGCACGGTGAACAAACCGATCAACACATGGTTGGCACGTGTTTCCATGGCTCTTTACTCTTCTGCTGCAAGGTGTTGGTACGCGGCGGCACGTCCGCGCGGACCGTGGAAGTAGTCTTGTACCCAGGTGTCGTCGGTCTGGGCAACGCGCTCCAGGGTGTCGGCGATCAGGACGCGCTTCTGGGACAGCACCGCGACCCGGTCACAGATGGCGTAGAGGGTATCGAGGTCGTGGGTAACCAGAAACACACTCAGCCCCAGCGCATCACACAGGGTGCGAATCAACTGGTCAAACGCGGCTGCACCAATGGGGTCGAGACCCGCGGTGGGCTCGTCGAGAAACAGGATGTCAGGGTCCAGTGCCAGCGCACGGGCCAGTGCGGCACGCTTGACCATGCCGCCCGACAGCATGGATGGATATTTGTCGGCAGCCTCCGCTGGCAGCCCTGTCAGCAGCACTTTCATGCGAGCCAGGTGGTCGGCGTCGCGGCGGCTCAGGCCGATATGCTCAACCAGCGGCAGGGCTATATTTTCGGCCACGGTCAGCGAGGAAAACAGCGCGCCGGACTGGAACAGCACCCCGAAGCGCCGCTCCTGCAAGGAGCGCTGTTCCTCCGACAGGGTTTGCAGGTCCTGACCAAATACCTTGACCGATCCGGCGTTGGGACGGCGCAGGCCGACGATCGAGCGCAGCAACACCGACTTGCCGGTACCGGAGCCGCCGACCACGCCAAGTACTTCCCGGGGCATGATGTCGAGGTCGAGGTTGTCGTGCACGGTCTGCTTGCCGAAGCGATTGACCAGACCACGCACCTCGACGATGGGTTTGGCTGATTGAGTGCTCACCATCCCATCTCCATGTAGAACAGGGCAGCCAGGGCGTCGACCAGGATGACCACAAAGATGCATTGCACCACGCTGGAGGTGGTGTGTTCTCCGACCGACTCGGCGCTGCCCGAGACCTTGAAGCCCTCAAGACAGCCAATGATGGCGACCAGAAAGGCAAATACCGGCGCCTTGGCCATGCCCAGCAAAAAGTGCCGCACGCCGACATCGTCATGCAGCAGATTGATAAACATGAGCGGCGAGATGTCCAGCGTGAAGGCGCAGACCATCGCGCCACCCAGCAGGCCCGATAGCATGGCGATGAAGGTCAGCGCCGGCAGGGTAATCAGCAGGGCGATGACCCGTGGCAACACCAGCAGTTCAAGCGGGTTGAGACCGAGGGCGCGAATCGCGTCGATCTCTTCATTGGATTTCATCGAGCCGATCTGTGCGGTGAACGCGCTGGCGGTGCGGCCTGCCATCAGTATCGCGGTCAGCAGCACGCCGAATTCGCGCAGGAAGGAAAATGCCACCAGGTCTACGGTGTAAATGCTGGCGCCGAAGGTCTGCAAGACGGTGGCGCCGAGGAAGGCGATGACCGCGCCGACCATGAACGTCAGCAGGGCGACGATCGGCACCGCATTTAGCCCGGTCTGTTCAATCTGTACCGCGATGGCGGTAGGACGCCAGCTGCGCGGACGGAACAGGCTGCTGAACAGTCCGCTCAGGGTCAGGCCGATAAACCCCAGCAGCTCGATGACGTGAGCCCAGTGCTGTCCCATGCTGACACCGATGCGCTCGAGCATTTCAATCAGCGGATTTGCGCCTGCCTGCTCCGGATCGGGGCCCTGTGGACAGGTCGTTGCAATACGGGCAAGCAGTGTCTGACGTTCCCGGTTCAGGCCGGTATCCCCACTCAGCACCTGTTGCAGCCGGTCGACGCCAAGCATGTCGCAGATCAACTGCGCGCCTGCGGTGTCGATGTGAGCGATGCCGCTGAGGTCAATCCGCGCCTGCTTTACCGCATCACCCGGCAGGGCGGCGATCAGGCTGCGAAGCTCGGCGTAATTGGCCAGGGTCCAGTCGCCGCTCAGACAAAGGCTGTCGCGCTGGGCGTCCGGTAGGCGAATAAAGGGAGATGTATCGGGCATTGGGGATGCCTGCGCCGCTGGGAAGCGCAGGCTCGGGGGTCATGGCTTGCGCTTGATGCCGAAGTCTTCGGACAGGGTGCCCGGGCTGGCGGCGTCCTTGGGCGCATAGTCGCGCGGAGGCTCAAGGGTGTCGAATGCCGGTTCTGCCTGGGAGCGAGACGAGCTGTGCACGATACCGGCATCCTGATCGAGCGCGGCCAGCAGACGCTGACGCGTCATATCGTCCGGTGCCAGCTCAACGGCGCCATGGGTAAGGTGTTCCTGAATGTCCTGATAGCTGCGATTCAGGCGGCTGGCCAGGGTGGCGGTGGTCTTGAAGTGGGCTGCCACTTCCTGCTGATACTCTTCAAAACGCAGTTGCAGGCTCTCCAGTTGGGCCTGCGCGCTGCTGTTACTGCCGCCGCTGACGCGCCGGGATACCTGCGCCAGCACGATGCCGACGACGACGCCCACTGCCAGTGCAATGGCTGCTGCAATCCACAGGTTTTCGCTTGCTTCCACCTTGGGTCCCTCATCTTTAGGTTGGTGCTATCAGTCCAGCGGGTGCTGCCTGTCCGAACCATGTGGTTACGGTAACGACATTTGCCGGCCAAGGCTAGGGCATTTGCACCTAAACGATGGTGGGGGGCAGGCAACTTGTCAGTGTTGTCAGGCAGGGTTCAGAATACGGCGTTTGAGTGTCGCAGCACCCTCTGGTTCCGCTGATGCGACGCCCCAGCCCACGCAGTAGTCACGGAGTCGGTCATGTCCAGAGCGAGTGAAGAGTCAATTGTTATCGAAGGGCCGTGTGGTCCTCTTGAGGCGCTGCTGACCCGTGGCGATGTGCCCGGACTTCTGGCAGTGATCTGTCATCCCAACCCCGTGCAGGGCGGGACCATGCACAACAAGGTAGTGCACACCCTGATGCGCACGGCTCGGGATCTGGGGGCCAGTACCCTGCGTTTCAATTTTCGCGGCGTGGGCGCCAGTGCCGGCCAGCACGACTATGGTATTGGCGAGGTAGATGACTGCCTGGCGGTGATTGACTGGGTCCTGCAGCATGAGGGCGTATCGCGTCTGTGGCTGATGGGGTTCTCCTTTGGCGGCTTCGTCGCCGCCGCGGCG
This sequence comes from Halopseudomonas sp. L-58, assembly GCF_056859475.1. NCBI lineage: Bacteria > Pseudomonadati > Pseudomonadota > Gammaproteobacteria > Pseudomonadales > Pseudomonadaceae > Halopseudomonas > Halopseudomonas sp. L-58. Next base: position 259,334 of record NZ_JBSXON010000071.1, on the reverse strand, counting down.
GCGACGCGACTGGCCCAATGGCCCGAGCGTCTGGTGTTGGTCGCACCGTCGGTTGAAAAGCAGGATTTCGCCGCGCTCAAGCCGCTGGCAGGGCCGGTCAGCGTCATGATGGGCGAGGACGATGACGTGGTCGCGCCTGAGGCTGTTTATGCAGCCTTCGCCGACGAGCTCGGGGCTGAGGTTGTCCGTTTTGCTGGCACCGGGCACTTCTTTCACGGCAAGTTGGTGCCGCTTAAAGCCGAAGTGGAGCGGGTTCTGACGGATCAGGCTTGATTGCCAAGGGGCGATGCTGGCGTTAGAGTATCGCTCCCTTCGATGTCCCTACTGGTATTGCGTGCATGTCTCCCCTTGAACGATACAAGGCCGATCTTCAGCGCCCCGACTTCTTTCACGACCCTGCTCAGGAGCGTGCGGTTCAGCATCTGCAGCGGCTATTCGATGATCTGATTCGCAGCGAAAACGAGCGCACAGGGTTTTTCGGGCGGTTTCGCAAGCGCAAGCCGGAACCGGTCAAGGGCCTGTATTTCTGGGGTGGCGTAGGGCGCGGCAAGACCTATCTGGTCGATACCTTTTTTGATGCGCTGCCCTTCGAGCGCAAGATGCGCACGCATTTTCACCGTTTCATGCAGCGAGTGCATCACGAGCTCAAGGGCTTGAAGGGCGAAAAGAATCCGCTGAAGCTGATCGCGGCGCAGTTTGCCAGCGAGGCGCGCGTCATCTGTTTTGACGAGTTCTTTGTTTCCGACATTACCGATGCCATGATTCTGGGCAGTTTGATGGAAGAGTTGTTCGCCCAGGGCGTGACGCTGGTGGCAACCTCCAACATCGTGCCCGACGGCTTGTACAAGGATGGCCTGCAGCGAGCGCGTTTTCTGCCTGCCATTGCCCTGCTCAATCGCCACACCGATGTGGTCAATGTGGACAACGGCGTCGACTACCGTCTGCGTGCACTTGAGCAGGCGGAGCTGTATCACTACCCGCTGGATTGCGACGCCTATGGCAGCCTGAAGCGCAGCTTCGACAGTCTGGTGCCCGATATCAATGAAGTTGTCGAGGCCGAGGAGCTGATCATCGAGAATCGCCCGATCAAGTCGGTGCGGGTCTGTGAGGATGTCGCCTGGTTCGAGTTTCGTGAGCTGTGCGATGGCCCGCGTAGCCAGAACGACTACATTGAGCTGGGCCGCATCTTCCACGCGGTGCTGATTTCCAATGTTGAACAGATGGGGGCTGCCAAGGATGACATGGCGCGTCGCTTCATCAACCTGGTCGACGAGTTCTATGACCGTAACGTCAAGCTGATTCTGTCTGCCGAAGTGCCGCTCAAGGATCTCTATTCCGGCGGACGTCTGGATTTCGAGTTCCAGCGTACGCTGAGCCGTCTGCTGGAAATGCAGTCACACGAGTTTCTTGCGCGTCCGCACAAACCCTGATTCAGGCTGCCGGTTCGCGGCTGCCCTGCAGATAGGCTCGACGGTACTGGTTGGGTGACATGCCGGTATGCTGCCTGAACAGGCGGGCAAAGAAGCTGGCGTCGTCGTAGCCGATTTCGTAGCTGATGGTCTTGATGCTCTGACTGCTGGTAACCAGCAGGGTTTTTGCCATTTCGATTCGTAGCCGCTGCAGGTAGTGCAGCGGCTTGTCCCCGGTAGCCTGGTGAAAGCGGCGCATGAAGTTGCGAATACTCATGCCGTGACGGCTGGCTACATCCTCGAAGCGAAACTTCTCCGCAAAGTGCTGTTCCAGCCACTGCTGAATTTGCAGGATCGGCAGATCGTGATGCATCTTCTGGCCGCCAAATCCGATTACGCCGGGCGTGTAGTTGCGCTGTACTTCGTAAAACGCGTCGCGGGCCAGCGTGCGCGATACCTCAGGGCTGCACAGTCGCTCCGCAAGGTGCACGAACAGGTCTCTTGCCGAGCTGATTCCGGCGGCGCAGAGTACGCCCCCTGCGTCGGTCAGGTGTTTGTCGCGCTGCAGGTCCACCGCCGGGAAGCGCCGCTGGTATTCGTCGTGAAAGCGCCAGTAAGTGGTTGCCTCCCGACCGTCGAGCAGGCCGGCTGAAGCCGGCCAGAATGCACCCAGGGCAACGGCGCCGATCAGGGCTCCTGCCTGACTTTGCTGTTGCAGCCAGGGGGCGACCTCGGGGTACTGCCCGTGCAGTTGGTCAAAATCGGCCCAGAACGAGGGCAGAATGATCAGCTGTGGCGTGACGTCATGGATGCTGGCTTCGGCATGGATCGGGTCGTGACTGAAGCCGGTAACCGGCTGACCGTCGGGTGTTACCGTCAGTACCTCAAATCCGGGTGTCAGCCCCTGACCAAGTTGGCGGCCGGTATTCAGGCTGGCCATGTAAAAGACATCCCGAGCCTGGGCCAGGGTCGAAGTAACGGTGAAGTCGGTCGCGAGAATGGCGACCTGGCGCAGTGTTGCCGCCGGTTGCTTTGGCATCTTGTTGTCGTTTTAGGCTGAATCGGACAGATATGGCCGAAATGGCCGTGAGTCGGCAGTGTCTACCGTTTGAGACGTTTGGGTCAAGTAGCGGCCGCCCTTGCGGGCGGCTGCAACAGGATCAGGGTGCCGGGTTCGGCTGGCTCTGATGGATCTCGGAGATCGCCTTCAGTACGCTGTCGGTCAGGCCCATGTTGATGCTGCTCAGGTTGCGGTTGAGCTGATCCATATTGGTTGCGCCAATAATGTTGCTGGTCACGAACGGCTGGCGGGTGACGAAGGCCAGGGCCATTTGTGCCGGGTCCATACCGTGGTCGCGGGCAAGCTGAACATAGCGGGCGCAGGCTTTCTGGGCTTGCGGATTGCTGTAGCGCACAAAACGTTCGAACAGGGTGATGCGCGCCTTCTCCGGGCGCAGGCCGTTGAGGTACTTGCCGGTCAGCACGCCGAAGGCGAGCGGTGAGTAGGCGAGCAGGCCGATCTGCTCGCGCATGGACATCTCGGCCAGGCCGATTTCATAGGTGCGGTTGAGCAGGTTATAGGGGTTCTGGATCGAGACCATGCGCGGCCAGCCGCGGGATTCCGCCAGATGCAGGAAGCGGCTGACGCCCCAGGGGGTTTCGTTCGACAGTCCTATATGACGCACCTTGCCGGCCTTGATCAGAGCGTCCAGCGCCTCCAGAGTGTCTTCAAAGGAGGTCAGCTCGTCGTCCGGATTGTGGCGGTAGCCGAGCTGGCCGAAGAAGTTGGTCTGCCGGTCTGGCCAGTGCAGTTGATAAAGGTCGATGTAGTCTGTCTGCAGTCGCTTGAGGCTGCCCTCGATAGCCTGGTTGATATGCTCGCGGGTGAAGCGCGTGCGGCCTCCGCGCAGATGGCTGATGCCGTTGCCGGGGCCGGTAATCTTGCTGGCAAGGATCCATTTCTCGCGTTCACCGCGTTGCTGGAAGAAGTTGCCAATGATGGTTTCGGTTGCGCCGCTGGTTTCTGCCCTGGGCGGCACCGGGTACATTTCGGCAGTATCGATAAAGTTGACGCCAGCGTCGCGAGCCCGGTCAATCTGGGCAAAGGCTTCCTGCTGGGTGTTCTGTTCGCCCCAGGTCATGGTGCCTAAGCACAATGCGCTGACCTTGAGGTTGCTGCGGCCTAGAGGGCGGTATTGCATGAAGTGCTCCTTGATTGCCGAAAGGACGTTTCATTATTGATCATAAGGGTAAATAAGGGTTGTATTTTTTTTGCTGGTTGGCATAATGCCCGCCACTTTCGACAGGATGCCTAGCCTGTCGTTGTTGTTTACAGCACAGATGCCACCCAGACCCACGCAGCCCCCACTGAGTGTCTGTTCTAGGCTTTGTTGTCTTGTAAAAACACATTTCACTCTGTAAGATTTGCCGTCTTCTTTTGAAAGCGGCCTCTGAGGCTAGGATTAATGAAAACCTTCAGCGCAAAACCTGAAACCGTAAAACGTGATTGGTACGTCGTCGACGCCAGTGGTCTGACTCTGGGTCGTCTGGCAACCGAGGTTGCTTCACGTCTGCGCGGCAAGCACAAGCCCGAATACACCCCTCACGTTGATACCGGTGACTACATCGTCATCATCAATGCCGAGAAAGTTCACGTAACCGGTAACAAGGTTCAGGACAAGATGTACTACAGCCACTCCGGTTTCCCGGGTGGTATCAAGTCCATCAACTTTGAAAAGCTGATCCAGCGCGCTCCTGAGCGTGTTATCGAGTCTGCTGTCAAAGGCATGCTGCCCAAGAACCCCCTGGGTCGTGCAATGTACCGGAAGATGAAGGTCTACAAAGGCGCTTCTCATCCGCATGCTGCACAACAGCCCCAAGAACTGAAGATCTAAGGAGTTCACCATGTCGGCGACACAAAACTACGGCACTGGCCGTCGTAAAACTGCCACCGCTCGCGTATTCCTGCGTCCGGGTTCTGGCAATATCTCTATCAACAATCGCAGCCTGGAGAACTTCTTCGGTCGCGAAACCGCTCGCATGGTTGTTCGTCAGCCGCTCGAGCTGACCGAGAGTACCGAGAAGTTTGACATCTATGTGACTGTCAGCGGCGGCGGTATCTCCGGTCAGGCCGGTGCCATCCGTCACGGCATCACTCGTGCTCTGATGGAGTATGACGAAACCCTGCGCGGTGCGCTGCGCAAGGCGGGTTATGTTACCCGTGACGCTCGTGAAGTTGAGCGTAAGAAAGTCGGTCTGCGCAAGGCGCGTAAGCGTCCGCAGTACTCCAAGCGTTAATCTCGTATTGCGCTGCAAAACGCCCGGGCTCCGGAAGGAGTGCCGGGCGTTTTCGTATCTGCGGCAAGGTGTCGCGCCTGCTATGGTTAGATGCAAGTCCCTGATTGGGCGCGAATTCGGTATAGTGTCGGCCGTGCTGGGAGTGGATATCACCTTGTCAAAAAAGGGGTTTTTCATTACCATCGGTTTCATTTTGTGCAGGCTGTTCAACACTTCAAAAGGCCTTCTGAAAAGGTCCAGAAATTAGCTGATGGGAGACGACTGGATGAGTAATGACGGCGTGAATAATGGCCGGCGTCGCTTCCTGGTGGCCGCCACGAGTGTGGTTGGTGCCGCCGGAGCAGTAGGGGCCGCAGTCCCCTTCGTGGGGGCTTGGTTCCCCAGCGCCCGAGCCAAGGCGGCTGGTGCGCCGGTAAAGGTGAATATCAGCAAGATCGAGCTGGGTCAGCAGATCGTTGTCGAATGGCGCGGTCAGCCCGTGTTTGTTTCGCATCGGACCCCTGAGGCCATTGCGGTCCTGGACGAGATGGACTCGGTGGTTGCCGATCCCAACTCCCAGGCTTCCGTTCAGCCGGCTTATGTGGATGGCAAGACGCGCGCGATCAAGCCTGAGCTGCTGGTAGTGATGGGCGTATGTACCCACCTGGGTTGCTCCCCGCTGTTCAAGCCGGAAGTGGCCGCTGCCGACATGGGTGCCGACTGGAAAGGCGGGTACTTCTGCCCTTGCCACGGCTCTCACTACGACATGTCCGGTCGCGTCTTCAAGGGCCAGCCTGCGCCCCTGAATCTTCCGGTACCGCCCTATTCATATGAGTCTGATGACGTAATCGTGATCGGCGTGGATCAGGAGAGCGCCTGATGAATAAATTGATGCAATGGGTGAACGAGCGGATGTCCGTCAATCAGGTGATGGAAGATCACCTGACCAAGTACTACGCACCCAAGAACTTCAACTTCTTCTACTTTTTCGGCTCGCTGGCCATGCTGGTGCTGGTTAATCAGCTGGTTACCGGTATCTGGCTGACCATGAGCTACGAGCCCTCCGCCGACGGTGCCTTTGCCTCCGTTGAGTACATCATGCGTGATGTGGAATACGGCTGGCTGCTGCGTTACCTGCACTCGACCGGCGCATCTGCGTTCTTCGTGGTGGTGTATCTGCACATGCTGCGTGGCCTGATGTACGGCTCCTATCAGAAGCCGCGTGAGCTGATCTGGCTGTTCGGTATGCTGATCTATCTGGTGCTGATGGGTGAAGCCTTCATGGGTTACCTGCTGCCTTGGGGTCAGATGTCCTACTGGGGGGCTCAGGTGATCATCTCCCTGTTCGGTGCGATTCCGTTCATCGGTCCGGATCTGGCGCAATGGGTACGTGGCGACTTCCTGATCTCCGGTATCACTCTGAACCGCTTCTTCGCGCTGCACGTTATCGCGCTGCCGATCGTTCTGCTGGGCCTGGTTGTGCTGCACATCATCGCGCTGCACGAAGTGGGCTCCAACAACCCTGACGGTATCGATATCAAGAAGTTCAAGGACGAGAATGGCAAGCCGCTTGATGGCATCGCCTTCCACCCGTACTACACCGTTAAAGACATTGTCGGTGTTGTGGTCTTCCTGTTCGTGTTCTGTGCCATTGTGTTCTTCTTCCCGGAGATGGGTGGCTATTTCCTCGAGAAGCCGAACTTTGAAATCGCCAACCAGCTGAAGACGCCTGATCACATTGCGCCGGTCTGGTACTTCACGCCGTTCTACGCGATTCTGCGTGCGGTTCCCTCGATTGCCGGCTCTGCCTTCCCGGGTGTTCTGGCGATGGGCGCTGCCATTGCAATCCTGTTTGTACTGCCCTGGCTGGACCGTAGCCCGGTTCGCTCCATTCGCTATAAAGGCTGGATGAGCAAGCTGTGGCTGGTCATCTTCTGCGTATGCTTCGTCATTCTGGGTGTGCTGGGCGCGATTCCGTCCACTCCCGGTCGCACATTGCTGTCGCAGATTTGTACCGTTCTGTATTTCGCCTTCTTCATCCTGATGCCGTTCTACACCCGGATGGAGAAGACCAAACCGGTTCCGGAGAGGGTTACTGGCTAATGAAAAAACAACTTATTGCCCTGATGTTCGCTCTGGTGCCGACCGTAGCCTTCGCGGCTGGCGGTAGTGGTTACCACCTGGATGAAGCCAACATCGATCTGACCGACAAGGCCGCACTGCAGGATGGCGCGCGCACCTTCGTTAACTACTGCATGGGTTGCCACTCTGCGCAGTATCAGCGTTACGAGCGCGTTGCTACCGACTTGGGTATTCCTGAGCAGCTGATGCTCGATAACCTGGTGTTCACCGAAGGTACTCTGATCGGTGACCATATGAAGAACGCCATGCGTCCTGCGGATGCCAAGAAATGGTTCGGTGCTGCGCCGCCGGATCTGACGCTGGTTGCCCGTGTTCGTGGTAATGACTGGCTGTATACCTACCTGCGTACCTTCTATGAAGACCCGGCTCGTCCGCTGGGTGCCAATAACAAGGTATTCCCGAATGTCGGTATGCCGAACGTGCTGGCTGAGCTGCAGGGTCGTCAGGTGATCGGCTGCAAGGCCATGCCGGTCAAGGACGACAGCGGCAAGGTCATGCGCGACACCCTCAGTGGTGAGATCATGAAGCAGGAGCAGTGTGACGTTCTGACGGTGGTTCCGGGTACCGGTACCCAGACGGAAGAAGAGTTCGATACCACTGTGCGCAACCTGGTCACCTTCCTGGCTTATTCGGCAGACCCGATCAAGCTGGAGCGTCACCGCATCGGTGTGTACGTGCTGCTGTATCTGGCCTTCCTGTTCGTGTTTGCGTATCTGCTGAAACGCGAATACTGGCGAGATGTCCATTGATCTTCTGAGGTCTGGATGATCTGTGCGCGCCCCTTGAGGGCGCGCACTTGTTTCTGGGGTATAATGGCGCTCTGCGCGCGCAGCCTGACTGCGCGCTTTGTGCTTTTGGGTGTCAGTTTGACGCCTGCCGCAGTCCGAATAAGGATGAGGGTTTACATATGGGCGTAACCGCCAACAAGCGTTCCTCCATGGCATTTTTCTCTGACCCCCGGGATCACTACTGCCACCGGGTCAGGATTGTGCTGGCAGAAAAGGGGGTTACCGTTGACGTGATTAACGTTGAGCCTGGCGATCATCCGCAGGAGCTTGCCGAGAATAATCCCTATAACAATGTACCCACGTTGCTTGATCGTGATCTGGTGCTGTATGAGCCCAATATCATGATGGAGTACCTGGACGAGCGTTTCCCGCACCCGCCATTGTTGCCGGTTTATCCTGTCGCGCGTGCCAATAGTCGCCTGCTGATGTATCGCGTGCAGCGTGACTGGTGCCGTCTGGTTGATGTCATCGTTGATCCGAAGAGCGCTGCTGCAGAGGTAACGCGTGCCCGCAAGGAATTGCGCGAGAGTCTGATCGGAGTCGCTCCGGTATTTGCCGAAATGCCTTTCTTCATGAGTGAAGAGTTCAGTCTGGTGGATTGCTGCATTGCCCCGATTCTCTGGCGTTTGCCGGAGCTGGGTGTCGAGTTGCCCAAGCAGGCCAAGCCGTTGCTCGACTACATGGAGCGGATCTTCCAACGTGAGGGATTTATCGCCAGTCTGTCGGCGGCCGAGCGGGATATGAAGACCAACTGATTGGAGGACGCGCCTGTGGTTGCAATGAGTTCCAGTCGCCCCTATCTGGTGCGCGCCCTGTATGAGTGGATTCTGGATAACCAGTGCACTCCGTATATGCTGGTCAATGCGGAGTACCCGGATACGGCTGTACCGACCGCGTTTGTCGAGGATGGGCAGATCGTGCTGAATCTGTCGCCAAGTGCCGTGCGTGAATTGCACATGGATAACGAGCTGATCAGCTTTGACGGTCGTTTTGGCGGGGTCGCTCAGCAAGTATGGATTCCGTTGGGCGCGGTTATGGCCATCTACGCCCGGGAGAATGGTCAGGGTATGGTGTTCGAACTGGAGCCCAGTACCCCGCCGCCGGATGAGGCTGACGGTGATGATCAGCCGCCACAGCCGCCGCGGCCAGAGGGTGGCGGTCGTCCGTCGCTGAAGGTCGTCAAGTAGCCACAAAAAAACCCGCTTTGCGGGTTTTTTTGTGGGCTGCTGATGATGGGTCAGTCGAGGTATTCGAACAGCTTGACGATGCGCTGGACGCCGCCAATCTGTTGGGCCTGTGCCACCGCAAGGTTGGCCTCGTGGTGGGTGACCAGTCCCATCAGATAAACCACGCCGGCCTCGGTGACGACCTTGATGCGTGTGCCGGGGATGGTGCCGTCAGTCAGCAGGCGGGTCTTCAGGTTGGCGGTAATCAGGCCGTCCTGGTTGCGCGCCAGCAGTGACAGGCGCGGGCCGGCGGTCAATTCGTTGTGAACCACCTTGACCCTTTGCACCTGCTTGGCGGCTTCGCCAGCGGTGGCGATCAGGTCGCCGCGCGGCACCTGGCCGGCCAGTAGCACTACGCCGTTGTAGCTGGTAACGACAATGCGGCCTTCTGTTTCAATCGCGGTGTTGGCCTTGTTGACGTTGACCGCAACCTTGGTCTCGATCAACTGGTCATCGATGCTGCTGCCGATGGTGCGGGTGCCGTGGTTGTCCTGGATGGGCGTATCGCGTGTAGCTGTCAGGACAGAGCTGCAGCCGGCAAGCATCAGAGCCAGAGCAATGGCTGACAGTCGTTTCATTCCTCGCTCCCGAACAGTTGACGGTCAATCAGGTCGCACAGGCAATGAATCGCCAGCAGATGGACCTCCTGGATGCGTGCGGTCGAGCGGGCCGGAACGCGGATCTCTACGTCCTCAGGCATCAGCAGTGACGCCATGGCGCCGCCATCGCGGCCGGTCAGCGCAACAACGTGCATCTCGCGATCGTGTGCAGCCTGAATGGCCTGCATGACGTTGGCAGAGTTGCCGCTGGTCGAGATCGCCAGCAGGATATCGCCGGGTTGTCCGAGTGCGCGGATCTGCTTGGAGAACACCTCTTCGTAACTGTAATCGTTGGCGATTGAGGTAATGGTTGATGCATCGGTAGTCAGGGCGATTGCCGGCAGGCTTGGGCGTTCCCGTTCAAAGCGGTTCAGCAGTTCGGAGGAGAAGTGCTGCGCGTCACCCGCGGAGCCGCCGTTGCCGCAGGTAAGGATCTTGCCCTCACTGAGCAGCGCGTTGACCATCATCTGGCTACCTTGCTCGATGCTGGGGCCGAGCACGTCCATCGCACGGGTCTTGGTTTCGATGCTATCGGTAAAAAGCTGTCTGATGCGGTGTTGCATGTCCATAGGGAAACTCGCTAGCAAGTGAATGCCTCTCGAATCCAGTGGTAGGACTTCGGATTCGAAGGGTCGCCTTCGGCGGCTATGACGTCAAAACGACAGGGCTGGTTGGCCAGGCGGGGCGTGTTCAGCAGATAGTGCTGCGCGGTATGAATCAGGCGATGCTGCTTGGCCCGATTAACGCTCTCTGCTGCGCTGCCCCAATGGCTCTGCTGCCTGTAGCGCACTTCGACGAATACTACTGTATCGCCGTCGCGCATGACCAGATCAAGCTCGCCCTGTCGGCACCTATAATTGCGTGCCAGACAGGATAGACCTGCGTTGCACATGATTTGTTCAGCCATGCGCTCGGCGAGGTTGCCCAGCTGCTGCCGGCTGGTCGGATGCGGCATCAGAGGGCGCCGCTGTCGCTCGGTGCTGCAGGTTCAAGGACTCCATTGCGGATCTGGCCCCAAGGTAGCAGGCGCTGAATTCGCCCGGTGCTGTCCAGCGTCAGTTCGCCGGTCGCGCCTTCTATGCGTGTATCCGGGTATTCGCGCATCTGGGGCAGGCGGGCAAAGATGCGCTGGGTGTCAACACCCATGGCGTAAAGGCGCCCCAGAGCCCCTCCTGCCTGGGGCCAGTTGCCGGTGACGTCCGAATAAAGTGGATCGTTCTGCTCCAGCAGCCAGGGGATCTCGGCGATCAGCAAGCCGTCAAGGTCGGTATTCTGCATGCCGCTAGAGTCGATCTGATAGGCGTGCGATGTCGCGTAAACAGGCAGGTCGGCTGCGTACTGGAAGGCCAGAGTCGGCTTGATCTGGCGTGCCTGCAAGGGGGTTGCTGCGAGGAACAGGGCGTCCAGATCCTGACGTGGCGTGGGCTGGGCCAGTACGTCGCCGAGGATGCTGCTGATGCGGTTCGCTCGATTCTCGCTCTGCTTGATTTTCAGCAATTCGCCCATCTGATTGGCAACGGCTGCGGGCTGGTCTACCAGCTCCTGACCAATCAGGATGCCGCCGAGGCGCTCCCATTCAGTGATAAAGGCACGATTGGCGCGTTGGCTCCAGTCATCCCGTGTGCTCAGGGTGGCCATGCGGCGCTTGCCGTCGTGCCAGGCACGAATGGCCGCAGAGCGAGCCTCGTCCTCCGGGGCGAGCCCGAACTGATAGATGCTGCTGTCCGAGGTGGCCTGTTCGGCGTAGTTCAGTACCAGGGTCGGCAGCGGAAGTGCGCCGCTGCTGGCCAGTTGGGCGACCTTGTCTTTCTCCAGGGGGCCGATCATCCATTGAACGCCCTCACGCTTGGCCTGATTCAGCGCGTCGATGGCCTGGCTGTACTGGGTGCTGTCATAAAGGGTGACCTGAGGCTGGCTGATGCCCTGACTTTGCGCCTGGTACTGCGCAGCCAGGAAACCATCACGCAGCGCCTGTGCTGCGCTGGCGAGTGGCCCGTTGAAGGGCAGCAGCAAGCCGATGTGAGTTGGGCGACTCGCCTGCAGCGCTTCGATTTGCTGGATCGAGTCGGGCAGGCGATTGGCGGCGGGATGGGTTGCATGGCTTTCCTTCCAGGCCTTCAGCGCCCGGACTTGCAGGTCCAGATTGCGCTGATTGCGGGTAATCAGTGCCAGCTCAAGCCATCCTGCGAATTCACCGCTGGCGCCGTCGCTGGCCGTCTGCAGTGTCTTGGTTTTCGCCTGGGTCAGGCTGTCCCAGATTGCCTGGTTGTTAGCAGTCTGCTCGCTTGGGGCAAGCAGGCTGTGAATAAAGACGCGCTCCCGGGCTGCTTCGATGTATTGCCCGTTGGCGTCCAGTATATCTGCGCGCAACTGCTGAATGCGCAGCTGTTCGGGCAGGGGGCGGATGTCGAGCTGCTCAAGGGACGGGTGCTTGATTGCGGTCAGTGCCGTGACGTTGTCACCCAGGGCCATCGCGCTGGTGGCCTGCAGCTCGCTGAATCGAATCTGCTGGTCTGCTGGCAGGGCGCTTTGCGGAATGTCCTCGAGGACGCGCAGGGTCTGCTCGGGATTACCGTTGTTCAATGCGGTCTGGGCGGCGTGCAGGCGGAGCAGGTTGGCTTCGGCACCGTCATGGCGGGCGGCACTTTTCAGAATTTCTTCAACCGAGGCATCGGGTGTGCGGGGCAGCTCGTCCAGGCTTTTCGGTGCGGAAGCACAGCCGGCCAGCACTGTGGTCAGTGTCAGAGCCAGGGTCGACAGGCGAATGGAGCGGTGCATGCGAGGTGTCCTTACGAGCGGGATTGGGGCGAAAGGCCGGCGGGTCGGGTGGCGTCATTGTACCCAAGCATACGTGCAATCTCCAAGGTGCACGGCACACCCCGGGCAGCTGCTGTACAATGCGTCACAAATTGCGTTCAGGAAATCCCATGACCACTGTTGCCGGTACTCTTTTTGTGGTGGCTACGCCGATCGGTAATCTTCAGGATATGAGTCCGCGAGCGCTTCAGGTGCTCAAGGATGTCCGCCTGATTGCTGCCGAGGACACCCGCCACAGCGCCAGGCTGATGCAGCATTTCGGTATTGATACGCCGATGACGGCCTGTCATGACCATAATGAACGGGATAAGGGTGAGCGGCTGGTTGAGCGTCTGCTGGCCGGTGATGATGTTGCCCTGATTTCCGATGCCGGTACGCCGCTGATCTCCGACCCCGGTTACCACCTGGTGCGTCAGGCGCGCGAGGCTGGTGTCAGAGTATCTCCCGTGCCGGGGGCCTGTGCCCTGATTGCCGCGCTCAGTGCGGCGGGCATGCCGTCGGACCGCTTTGCCTTTGAGGGGTTTCTTCCTGCCAAGGCTCACGGGCGTCGGCAGCGTTTGCAGGTGCTGGCAGCGGAAGATCGAACCTGGATGGTCTACGAGGCGCCGCACCGTTTGCTTGAGTGTCTGCAGGACATGCAGCAGGTGTTGGGTGACGAGCGGCGGGTACTGCTGGCTCGCGAGCTGACCAAGACCTTCGAGACCTTGCGTGCGGCGCCGCTCTCTGAGCTGGTTAAGTGGGTCGCGGGCGATTCGGATCAACAGCGCGGTGAGTGCGTGCTGGTAGTGGAGGGGGCGCCTGCGCCGCAAGCCGATGAGGTCGGTGACGAGGCGCTGCGGGTGCTGGATCTGCTGCTGGCGGAGTTGCCGCTCAAGCGGGCTGCAAAGCTGGCGTCAGAGATCACCGGGGTGCGCAAGAACCTGTTGTATCAGATCGCACTGGAGCGCGGCGCCCAATAGATTGGGGTGGCGGTCAAAGCAATGCTTGCCCTGCGCCGCTCCGCCCGCTAATCTTGCCGCCAAGAGTTGGCTGGGCAGTCGCTGTGGCGCTACGCAAGTAGTGTCGTGGAGGAAAGTCCGGGCTCCATAGGGCAAAGTGCCAGGTAACGCCTGGGAGGCGCGAGCCTACGGAAAGTGCAGCAGAAAGCAAACCGCCTAAGCGCGCAAGCGCCGGTAAGGGTGAAAAGGTGCGGTAAGAGCGCACCGCGCAGCTGGTAACAGTCTGTGGCGTGGTAAACCCCACTTGGAGCAAGACCAAATAGGAATCCGTCGGTGTGGCCCGCACTGGATTCGGGTAGGTTGCTAGAGGTTGTCAGTGATGGCGATCCCAGAGGAATGACTGTCCTCGACAGAACCCGGCTTACAGGCCAACTCTTATTTTCCTTCCTGTGTGACTTACTTCTTCTTAGAGCAAAAAAATCTTACTCCTCACAATTCACTTTAACTTGTGAGGCGATCTTTTTGCTTTGGTTATTTTTTGTTGCTTCCTAATACCCTCTTTTGCATCCACATTCCCGCTAAAACCACCTAAACCACTGCTGTGCAAGGTTTTTTTCCTCTGTGCGGCTCTTGACGCTGTATAGGTGCATTTCTATAGTGTCGCAAAGTGGTGTTATGTGGGACGGAGTGGGATTTTTTGGCGAGCTCCGGCCAATTATCTAGGGGAAGGACGACAACGTGTTTCGCGGAGCCAATGCCATCAATCTCGACGCCAAAGGGCGACTCGCGATGCCTGCGCGCTATCGCGACCGTCTGTTGGCGTCCTGTGATGGACAGTTGGTTGTCACTATCGCGCTGGAAGACCGTTGTCTCTGGATTTACCCCCTGCACGAATGGGAGGCCGTCGAAGCCAAGCTGCGGCAGGCGCCCAACATGAATCCTGCGGTCAAGCGTCTGCAACGACTGCTGATCGGTAATGCCTTCGAGCTTGAGCTGGATGGCGCCGGTCGCTTTGTCGTTCCGCCGCTGCTGCGTGAATACGCCGGGCTGGACAAGAAGGTAATGCTGGTCGGTCAAATCGGTAAGTTCGAGCTCTGGAGTGAAGACGCCTGGACTGCTACCACCTCTGCCTATCTGGACGAGTCGCAGGAGGCTGGCGAGTTGCCGGCTGAACTGCACTCGCTGAGCCTGTGAGTATCGTGTCCTCCTATTCCCATATCAGTGTATTGCTGAACGAGGCGCTTGATGCGCTCGCCATTCAGCCTGACGGCATCTATATCGACGGCACCTTCGGCCGAGGAGGTCATAGTCGAGCATTGCTCGCCCGCTTGGGGCCAGAGGGCAGGCTGATTGCCTTTGACAAAGATCCGGAAGCCATCCGGGCTGGCGAACAACTGGCGGCCGAAGACGGCCGCTTTGTCGTTGTACAGCGGTCCTTTGCCGAGATGGCTGACGAAATGCGTGCGCGCGGTCTGCACGGGCGTATCAGTGGTGTTTTGCTGGATCTGGGTGTGTCCTCGCCCCAGCTCGATGATCCGACCCGTGGCTTCAGTTTTCTCAATGACGGCCCGCTCGACATGCGCATGAATCCCGGTGTTGGCCAGAGTGCAGCCGACTGGGTCAACAGTGCCAGCGAGGCGGATATCGCCACCGTGCTCAAGGAGTACGGTGAGGAACGCTTCTCCAAGCGTATGGCCCGGGCGGTAGTAACCCGCCGCGCAGGGCAGCCCTTTACCCGCACCGGTGATCTGGCGGCGGTCATCAAGGAAGCCAACCCCGCCTGGGAAAAGGGTAAGCACCCGGCGACCCGCGCGTTCCAGGGCATTCGCATTTTCATCAACCGCGAGCTGGATGATCTGGCCGATGGCCTGCGTGCAGCGCTGGATGTCCTGGCACCGGCCGGCCGCCTGGCGGTAATCAGCTTCCACTCGCTGGAAGACCGCATGGTCAAGCAGTTCATGCGTCGTGAGGCCAAGGGCGCTCCGATTCCGCGGGACCTGCCGATTCGCGACATTGATATTCCGGTGTCGATCAATCTGGTCGGCAAGGCGATCAAGCCGAGTGCCGCCGAGATCGATGCCAACCCCCGTGCCCGCAGCGCCGTGCTGCGTATTGCGGTGAAGCGCTGATGAACGCGCCTGCGCCACTGTCGAAGCGTTCCGGCCTGCCGACTGGCAGTGGCTGGCTGACGCTGGTGTTCGTGCTGGGCGTTGCCAGTGCGCTGGCAGTGTCCTACAGCGCCCACTGGAGCCGTCAGCTGCTCAACGAGTTGGCGACCGAGATGGATGTGCGTGAGAAGGCGCAGGCGGAATGGGGACGGCTGGTGCTGGAGCAGAGCACCTGGACGGCCTACAGCCGCATTGAACGGATTGCCACCGAACAGCTCGGTATGCACGTCCCTGAGCCCAGCGACGTGATTCTGGTGAAACCATGAAGCGATTTGCGCTCAAGTCCAACGGTAGCCTGTACCCCTGGCGTTTTCGCCTGGTTATCGGGCTGCTTGGGCTGTGCTGCGCAGCGGTTGTCTGGCGCATTGCCGAGCTGCATGTGCTGGACGAAGGCTTCCTGCGCAGTCAGGGCGACAAGCGCAGTGTGCGCCATGTGCCGATTCCGGCTCACCGGGGGCAGATCACCGACCGCAACGGTGAGCCGTTGGCAGTCAGTACACCGGTGTTGACCATTTGGGCCAACCCGTCGCAGCTGATCGATCAGCAGGCTCACTGGCCGGAGCTTGCCAGCGCCCTGGGTACCGATCTGGCGACCTTCAGCGAGCGCCTCAAGGCCAATGCCGACAAAGAGTTCATCTATCTGCGGCGGCGCATGACCCCGGCCTCCGGCGAAGCAGTGATGGCGCTCAAGGTGCACGGCGTCTATAGCATCGAAGAATATCGTCGGTTCTACCCTGCCGGTGAGGTGGCGGCGCATCTGGTCGGCTTCACCAATGTTGACGAGCAGGGCCAGGAAGGGCTTGAGCTGGCCTATGACCAGTGGCTTCAAGGTTTGCCGGGCAAGCGCCAGGTTTTGCAGGACCGCCGTGGTCGTCTGATCAAGGATGTGCAGGTGGTCAGCAACGCCCGTCCGGGCAATGACTTGCGCCTCTCTATCGATCTGCGTCTGCAGTATCTGGCGCACCGTCAGCTGCGCGAAGGTATGCAGGAGTTCGGCGCCAAGGCCGGGTCGGTCGTGATGCTCGACGTGCATACCGGTGAAGTGCTGGCGATGGTCAATCAGCCGTCCTATAACCCCAACAATCGGGCCAATCTGCAGCCGAGCATGATGCGCAATCGCGCCATGATCGATGTGTTCGAGCCGGGTTCGACCATGAAGCCGATTTCCATGACCGCTGCTCTGGCGACCGGCCGCTGGAAGCCGAGCGATCAGGTCAATGTCTATCCGGGCACCCTGCGAATCGGTCGTTACACCATTCGCGATGTATCAAGGGCACCGGGTGGCGTACTCGATCTGGCGGGCATTCTGCTCAAATCCAGTAACGTCGGCATGAGCAAGGTGGCGCTGGATATTGGCGGCGAAGCGGTACATGACGCCATGGCGGCGGTGGGCCTGGGTGAGTACACCGGTGTTGGGTTCCCGGGCGAAAGCGTCGGCAAGCTGCCGACCTACCGCACCTGGCGCTCGGCCGAAACCGCGGCCCTTTCCTATGGCTACGGCCTGTCGGTAACCGCCGTTCAGCTGGCGCAGGCCTATGCGATTCTGGCCAACGACGGTCGCAAGGTGCCGATGTCTTTGCTGCGGGTGGACGGTTTGCCCGACACCCAGCAGGTGCTGCCGGAAGATGCCACCCGAATGGTTCAGGAAATGCTGCAGAACGTCATTGAGGCCGAGGGCGGCACCCACAGGGCGCGGGTTCCGGGCTATCACGTATCCGGCAAGAGTGGTACCGCACGCAAGGCCAGTACCTCGAGCAAGGGCTATCAGGAAGACTCCTATCGTTCGCTGTTTGCCGGGTTCGGCCCGAGCAGTGACCCGCGCATCGCCATTGCCGTGGTCATCGATGAGCCCAGCAACGGCGGCTACTACGGCGGTCTGGTTGCCGCCCCGGTATTTGGCGGGCTGATGTCCAATGCACTGCGGCTGATGAACGTGGCGCCCGATAATCTGGCTTCGCTGGAGCAGCCTGCACTGCCATCGCCGCCGGCATTGGTCACCACCGGAGAGCCGCGATGAAGCTGTCTCAGCTATTCCCTGGCAAGGTACACGCCGACGCGGATATTGGCGGCATCACCCTCGACAGCCGCCACGTGCGTGATGGTGATCTGTTTGTTGCGTTCCCCGGTCTGCGTCACGACGGCCGGGACTATATTGCCCAGGCTGTTGCTGCTGGTGCCGCCGCGGTCGTTCTGGAATCGCAGGGCGCTGTCGCACACCAGCTGGCCGTGCCGTCGGTGCAGATTGAAGGGCTGGCGGAACAATTGTCTGCGCTGGCTGACCGGTTTTATCAGCAGCCCAGCGCCGCGCTGCAGGTGATCGGTATCACCGGCACCAACGGCAAGACCAGCGTCAGTCAGATGCTGGCGCAGGCGCTGGACCGTCTGGGCAGCCGCTGCGGCGTGATCGGTACCCTTGGCAGCGGCCTGGCGGGTGCGCTGATTGATCACGGCATGACCACGCCAGATGCCGTTGCGGTACAGGCGCAACTGGCGTCGATGCGTGACCAGGGCGCAAGCCACGTGGCGATGGAGGTGTCCTCCCATGCGCTGGACCAGCACCGCGTTGCCGCGGTGCGTTTTGCTGTGGCGGTGTTTACCAATCTGAGTCGCGATCATCTGGACTATCACGGCACCATGGCTGCCTACGGCGAAGCCAAGGCGCAGCTGTTCCAGCGCGATCTGCAGGCGGCTGTGGTCAACCTGGATGACGCTTTCGGGCGTGAGCTGGCCGAGCGCTGCGCCGCGCCGGTTATCGGTTACAGCCTGAGCGATCCTGCTGCGACGCTGTATTGCCGAGAGCTGCTCTGTGACAGCCTTGGGCTGAACGCCCGGTTGCAGGTGCAGGGCCGCGAGTTTGCCCTGCGCAGCCCGCTGCTGGGCAGTTTCAATATGAGCAATCTGCTCGCCGTGCTGGGCAGTCTGCTGGCGCTGGGCGTCGATGCCGGCGCAGCCGTTGAGCAGGTCGCACAGTTGCAGCCGCCAGCCGGTCGCATGCAGCGCCTTGGCGGCGGCGACCTGCCGCTGGTAGTGGTCGATTACGCGCATACCCCTGATGCACTGGAGAAGGCTCTGACCGCTCTGCATCAGCATGCAGCAGGGCGTGTTGTCTGCATCTTCGGGTGCGGCGGCGACCGGGATAACGGCAAGCGGCCGATGATGGCGCGGGTTGCCGAACAGTTTGCCGAGGCCGTGGTGGTCACCGATGACAACCCGAGAACCGAGCCTTCGCAGCAAATCATCGAACAAATTTGTCAGGGTGCGGAACACCCGCAGGCACTGACCGTCATACCCAACCGTGCGCAAGCCATCGCCAGTACGATTGCGGCAGCGCGGCCCGGTGATGTGATTCTGCTCGCCGGCAAGGGTCACGAGAATTACCAGGAGATTGACGGAGTGCGTCACCCCTTCAGCGATATTGAACAGGCCAGCCTCGCGCTGCAGCATTGGGAGGCCGCTCATGCTTGATGCGTTGCGTCTGTCCGATCTGCTCAAGCCGCTGGCCGCCACCCTCAACGGGGTGGATACCCATTTCGACAGCGTCAGCATTGATGCCCGCAAGGTTGCCAGGGGCGGCCTGTTTGTTGCGCTGCCCGGCAGCCGCAGCAATGGCCACGACTTTGTCGCCCAGGCCCGCGAAAACGGCGCTGCAGCGGCCATGGTCGAATACCTTGTCGATGATCCGCTGCCGCAATTGCTGGTGCACGATTGCCAACTGGCTCTGGGCCAGCTGGGCGCCCTGGTGCGCGATCAGTTCCGCGGCACCGTGATCGGCATTACCGGCTCCAGTGGCAAGACCACGGTAAAGGAAATGCTCGCCGCCATTTTGCGTGAGTGCGGGCCGGTACTGGCCACCCAGGGCAATCTGAACAACGAACTTGGCGTGCCGCTGACCCTGCTGCAGCTTGATGCCGGGCACCGCTTTGCCGTGATCGAGATGGGCGCGGCGCAGGTGGGCGATATCAACTACACCATGGGTCTGGTCAAACCGCAGATCAGTGTGCTGACCAACGCCGGCATGGCGCATGTTGGCCGGTTTGGCAGTCCGGAGAGCATTGCCAGGGCCAAGGGCGAGATCGTCAGCGCGCTGCCCGATGGCGGTCAGGCCATCCTAAATCTGGACAGCCCCTGGTTCGAGCAGTGGTATCAGTTGCTCGGCAGCCGACGTACCGCATGCTCGTTCAGCCTGAAGAATCCGACTGCACAGCTGCGCGCCGAAGAGGTCGAGATCGACGCCACCGGATGTCCGCACTTCAATCTGGTGACCCCGGTCGGCGTGGTCCCGGTTCGTCTGCAGTTGCGCGGGGAACACAATATTGCCAATGCGCTGGCAGCGGCGGGCGCGGCGCTGGCGGCAGGTGCGCCACTGGATGCGATTGCCCGGGGTCTGCTGTCCCTTGCGCCGGTGGCGGGGCGCGGCAACTGGCTGAACGGCATTGGTGGTGCACAAATCATTGACGACGCCTACAACGCCAACCCGGCGTCTGTGAAGGCCGCCATCGATGTGCTGGCCAGCCTGTCCGGGCGGCGTCTGCTGGTGCTGGGCGATATGGGCGAGCTGGGCGAATGGGCCGAGCAGAGTCATCGTGACGTTGGTCTGCATGCACGTGAGCGGGGCCTGGACGGGCTCTATGCGACAGGCAGGCTGTCTGCGCTGTCGGTGGGCGCATTCGGTGCCAACGGCCGGCTGTTCGATAGCCGCGAAGCGCTGATCGATGCCATCAAACAGGATCTGGATGCCAACACCCGGGTGTTGGTCAAAGGCTCGCGCAGTGCGGGCATGGATGTAGTGGTCGCCGGCCTTCTGGCCCCGGCGGACGCGCACGACAACGATAACGGGGCCAGCTGATATGTTGCTTTTACTCGCCGAATTCCTCCAGCAGTACTACTCCGGCTTTGCCGTATTCCAGTATCTGACCCTGCGCGGCATTCTGGGTGTGCTGACGGCGCTGGCGATGGCGCTGTTTCTGGGGCCCTGGATGATTCGTACGCTGCAGATTCGGCAGATCGGCCAGGCGGTGCGCAATGACGGTCCGCAGTCGCACCTGTCCAAGAAGGGCACGCCAACCATGGGCGGCGCATTGATTCTGGTTGCCATCGGTGTCAGCACTCTGTTGTGGGCAGACCTCAGCAATCTGTATGTCTGGGTGGTACTGGGCGTTACCTTCAGCTTTGGTGCGGTTGGCTGGGTGGACGACTATCGCAAGGTGATCGAGAAAAATTCGCGCGGCCTGCCTTCGCGCTGGAAGTACTTCTGGCAGTCGGTATTCGGTCTGGCTGCAGCCGTAGTGCTGTATATGGCAGCCAAGACACCGGTCGAGACCACCCTGATCGTGCCTTTCTTCAAGCAGGTCGAGTTTCAGCTTGGGGCGCTGTTTGTGGTGCTGACCTACTTCGTCATTGTCGGCTCAAGCAATGCAGTCAACCTGACCGATGGCCTGGACGGGCTGGCGATCATGCCGACGGTCATGGTGGGCGGTGCGCTGGGCATCTTTGCCTATCTGTCAGGTAACGCGAAATTTGCCGAGTATCTGCTGATCCCCTATGTGCCGGGTGCTGGCGAGCTGATCATCTTCTGTGGCGCGCTGCTGGGCGCCGGTCTCGGATTTCTCTGGTTCAACACCTATCCGGCTCAGGTTTTTATGGGCGATGTCGGCGCGCTGGCGCTGGGTGCAGCGCTGGGTGTGATTGCCGTGATCGTCCGGCAGGAAATCGTCCTGTTCATCATGGGCGGCATTTTTGTGGTGGAGACGCTGTCGGTGATCGTGCAGGTAGCGTCGTTCAAGCTGACCGGTCGCCGGGTGTTCCGCATGGCGCCCATTCACCACCACTTTGAACTCAAGGGCTGGCCGGAGCCGCGCGTGATCGTGCGCTTCTGGATCATCACCGTGGTACTGGTGCTGATCGGTCTTGCCACCCTGAAACTGCGTTGAGGAGCAGAGCGTGTCTCTGATTACCACGGACAAAAAACGGATTATCGTCGGGCTCGGCAGCAGCGGGCTCTCGGTCGCCCGTTATCTGGCAGGCCAGGGCCTGTCCTTTGCCGTGGCCGACACCCGCCAGAATCCGCCGGGTCTGGAGCAGCTCAAACGCTTTGCCCCCATGGCTGATCTGTATCTGGGCGAGCTGGACGAAAACCTGCTGAGCAGCGCAGACGAGCTGATCGTCAGCCCCGGTATCGCACTGGCCACACCGGCACTGCAGACGGCGGCCAAAGCAGGCGTTTCCATCGTTGGTGATATCGAGCTGTTCGCGCGGGCGGCCAAGGCGCCGATCGTTGCGATTACCGGTTCCAATGCCAAGAGCACGGTTACCACACTGGTGGGTGAGATGGCGCAGGCGGCGGGCGTGAAGGTCGCCGTGGGCGGCAATCTGGGCACGCCGGCGCTGGATTTGCTGGATCAGGATGCCGAGCTTTACGTGCTGGAGCTGTCGAGCTTCCAGCTGGAAACCACCGACCGCCTGAACGCGCTGGTCGCCACTGTATTGAACGTCAGTGAAGATCATATGGATCGCTACAGCGGTCTGCCGGCCTATCACATGGCCAAGCACCGGATTTTCCGTGGTGCGCAGCAGGTGGTGATCAACCGCGATGACTCGCTGTCGCGGCCGCTGATTGCCGATCAACTGCCATGCCTGAGCTTTGGTCTGTCACGCCCCGACTTCAAGGGCTTCGGGCTGATTGAGCAGGATGGCCAGACCTGGCTGGCTTACGAGTTCACCGCACTGATGCCGGTCAGTGAGTTGCGCATTCGCGGTTCGCACAACCAGGCCAATGCCTTGGCCGCGCTGGCGCTGGGTCAGGCGGCTGGCCTGCGGATGGATGCCATGCTGCAGGCGCTGAAGGCATTCCCGGGGCTGGCGCACCGCTGCCAGTGGGTTGGCAGCCACGCCGGTGTCGAGTATTTCGATGATTCCAAGGCAACCAATGTGGGCGCGGCGCTCGCGGCCATCAACGGCTTTGCCGCGGACATGAGCGGCAAGCTGGTGCTGATCGCCGGTGGCGACGGTAAGGGTGCTGACTTTTCATCGTTGCGAGAACCGGTGGCAGCAAGCTGCCGCGCCGTTGTGCTGCTTGGCCGTGATGCCGAACTGATCGCCGCAGCCCTTGACCCGCAGACCCGACTGGTTCGTGTTGCCTCTATTGAAGAGGCAGTAACCGCTGCGGCGGCATTGGCGGAGCAAGGCGATCTGGTGCTGCTGTCGCCGGCCTGTGCGAGCCTGGACATGTTCCGCAACTTTGAAGAGCGCGGTCGGCTGTTCGCCGAAGCGGTCGGGAGGTTGGGCGCATGAATCTGACCTTCAACCTGCGTGATGCCGCCGCGCCGCTGATCGGCGAACGCCGCTTCGATATGGACATGCCGCTGCTGGTCGGCGCGGTCGCATTGCTGGCGTTGGGGCTGGTCATGGTTACCTCCGCTTCGATGGAAGTGGCGGCCGGCCGGCTGGGTAGCCCGCTGTTCTATATGAATCGTCAGATTGTCTACTTGCTGATCAGCCTGATTGCGCTGGTCGTCACCCTGTCGGTGCCGGTTGCCGTGTGGGAACGCTTTCGCTTCATGCTGCTGTTCTTCGGCTTCGCCGGGCTGGTGGCGGTGCTGATTCCGGGCATCGGCCGCGAGGTCAACGGCAGCTGGCGCTGGATTGCGGTTGGCCCGATCAACGTCCAGCCGTCCGAGCTGGCCAAGCTGTTTGCCGTGGTCTTTCTTGCCGGCTATCTGGTGCAGCGCAAGGACGAGGTAAAGGAAGGTTGGAAGGGCTTTCTCAAGCCGTTCATGGTACTGGGCCCGATGGCCTGCCTGCTGATTGTCGAGCCAGACTTCGGCGCGACTGTCGTATTGATGGGCGCAGCCACCGGGATGCTGTTTCTCGGTGGCGTTGGCCTGTACCGCTTTCTGCTGCTGTTTGCGGCACTGGGAGGGCTGGCGGCGTTGGCGGTGGTGGCGGAACCCTATCGTCTGGAGCGCCTGACCGGCTTCGTCGATCCGTGGCAGGACCCGTATGGCACCGGTTACCAGCTCTCTCAGGCATTGATCGCCTTCGGCCGTGGCGAATGGTTTGGTGTCGGTCTGGGTAACAGTATTCAGAAACAGTTTTACCTGCCTGAAGCGCATACCGACTTTGTGTTTGCGGTGCTGGCCGAGGAACTCGGCATGATTGGCGCGCTGGCAGCCTTTGCCCTGCTGGTCTTTGTTGCGATTCGCGGCCTGTATGTCGGTCTGGCTGCCGAGGCCAGAGGCATGCTGTTCCACGCTTATCTGGCCTATGGCCTGGCGATCATGTGGTGCGGCCAGATTCTGATCAACGTCGGCGTGAATATCGGCTTGCTGCCGACCAAGGGGCTGACCCTGCCGTTCCTCAGCTACGGTGGCAGCTCGCTGGTGGTGTGCTGTGTGTGCCTCGGTCTGTTGCTGCGGATTGACTGGGAACGTCGTCAGGCGGCACAAGGGGGCGCCCATGAGTAACAAGGTACTGGTGATGGCGGGCGGCACCGGCGGGCACGTTTTCCCGGCGCTGGCTTGTGCCCGCATGCTGCGTGATCAGGGCTACGAGGTGCACTGGCTTGGTACGCGCCGCGGCATTGAGGTGGACCTGGTGCCGCAGGCCGGCTTCCCGATCCATTACATCGATATTCAGGGCCTGCGCGGCAAGGGCAAGCTCGACCTGCTGAAGGCGCCGTTCCGTATTGTGCGGGCGCTGGGCCAGTCGCTGCGCTTGCTTGGCACGCTCAAGCCCGTTTGCGTGCTTGGCGCTGGCGGCTATGTGACCGGCCCGGGCGGCCTGGCTGCCTGGCTGCGCCGTATGCCGCTGGTCATCCATGAGCAGAATGCCGTGGTCGGCACCACCAATCGCCTGCTGGCCCGTTTTGCCGAGCGTCGCTGCGAAGGTTTTGCCGGCAGCTTCGCCGACGGTGCAAACCGTCGCAGTACCGGCAACCCGGTGCGCGACGACATTTTTGCTACCCCGCCGATGAGCTGGGATGGCAGCCGCCCGCTGCGCCTGCTGGTGCTGGGTGGCAGCCTGGGCGCTATGCCTCTGAACAACTTGCTGCCAAAGGCGCTGGCGCGGATCGAACCGGCTCAGCGCCCGCAGGTGGTGCACCAGTGCGGCAAGCAGCATCTGCTGATGGCGCGCGAAGCTTATGAGCAGGCTGGCGTGCGCGCGGAGGTAGAGGCGTTTATTGCCGATATGGCGGGTGCCTACGCCTGGGCCGATCTGGTGATCTGCCGCGCCGGCGCACTGACTGTCTGTGAGCTGGCTGCCGCAGGACGCCCGTCACTGCTGATTCCGCTGCCGCATGCCATCGACGACCATCAAACCGCCAATGCCCGCTATCTGGCCGACCGCGGCGCCGCGGTGCTGATGCCGCAGGCCCAGCTCGATGATGAGCAACTGGCCAACACCCTGATCAACTACATGAACAACCCGGAGCTGCTGCAACAGATGGCCGAACGAGCCCGTGAACAAGCCACCCCGAACGCGACTGCCGATGTGGTGCGCGCCTGTCTGGAGGTAGCCCGTGAGCACTAACAAGCGCAGTCAGGCAACCTTTACGCTGCCGGAGATGCGGCGCATCCGCAATATTCACTTTGTTGGCATTGGCGGCGTGGGCATGTGCGGCATTGCAGAGGTGTTGCTCAACCTCGGTTATCAGGTATCCGGTTCGGACCTGAAGCGCTCAGCCGTGACCCAGCGCCTGGAATCCTTCGGTGCGCGCATCGACATCGGCCATCGTGCCGAGAATGTGCAGGAGGCGGATGTGCTGGTGGTTTCCAGCGCGATCAATCCGCAGAACCCGGAAGTGGCGGGCGCCATCGAACGCCGCATCCCCGTGGTGCCACGCGCCGAGATGCTGGCCGAGCTGATGCGCTATCGCCATGGCATTGCCGTCGCCGGCACCCATGGCAAAACTACCACCACCAGTCTGATTGCCTCTGTGCTGGCGGCTGACGGTTTGAGCCCGACTTTCGTGATCGGCGGCAAGTTGACCGCCGCCGGCACCAATGCCCAGTTGGGTGAAAGCCGTTATCTGGTTGCCGAAGCCGACGAGAGCGATGCCTCCTTTTTGCACCTGCAGCCGATGGTCGCCATCGTCACCAATATCGACGCCGACCACATGGCGACCTACGAGGGCGACTTCAACAAACTGAAGCGCACCTTCGTCGAGTTTCTGCACAACCTGCCGTTCTACGGGCTGGCAGTGCTGTGCATCGATGATCCGGTGGTGCGCGAGATTCTGCCGCAGATCAACCGTCAGGTGATCACCTACGGTCAGTCCGAGGATGCCGACATCCGCGCGGTAGATATCCATCAGAAGGGTATGCAGACCTACTTCACCGTGCTGCGTGAGGGCCGCGAACCGCTCCAGGTGTCGGTCAACATGCCGGGTGTACACAACGTGCTGAACTCGCTGGCGACCATTGCGGTGGCGACCGACGAAGGCGTTTCCGATCGCGCCATCATCGAAGGTCTGACCGGGTTCCAGGGCGTTGGTCGTCGCTTCCAGGTGCAGGGCAACTTCCCGTGGGGTAACGGCGAAGTGATGCTGGTCGACGACTATGGCCACCACCCGCGTGAGGTGGCTGCGGTTATCAAGGCGGTCCGTGCCGGTTGGCCCGAGCGTCGCCTGGTCATGCTCTACCAGCCGCACCGCTACAGCCGTACCCGTGATCTCTACGAAGACTTCGTTCAGGTGCTGGGCGATGCCAATGCGCTGTTGCTGATGGAGGTCTACCCGGCCGGAGAAGAACCGGTTCCGGGGGCAGACAGCAAGCATCTGTGCCGCAGCATTCGTCAGCGTGGTCAGCTGGACCCGATTTATGTCGAGCGTGATGCCGACGTTATGCCGCTGCTGGAAGCGGTACTGCAGCCTGGCGACATTCTGCTGACCCAGGGTGCGGGTGATATTGGTGGGCTCTCGGTCCAGTTGGCCGAGGCTCTTGGCAAGCGTGATACCGGAGGTAAGGCCTGATGGTCGATGTAACTGACTTTGGGCGTGTAGCAGTGTTGTACGGCGGCAAGTCCGCCGAGCGTGCGGTATCGCTGAAATCCGGCGCGGCTGTGCTCGCTGCGCTGCAGAACGCGGGTGTCGATGCCTATGGCATTGATGCCGATGAGTCTCTGGCGGAGCAACTGCTGAGCCAGCGCCCGGATCGCGTGTTCATTGCGCTGCACGGGCGAGGCGGTGAGGATGGCAGCCTGCAGGGGCTGCTGGAGAGCCTGCAGATTCCCTATACCGGCAGCGGCGTGATGGCGTCTGCGGTTGGCATGGACAAGCTGCGTACCAAGCAGATCTGGCAAAGCATCGGACTGCCGACGCCTGCCTACGCGATGCTGCGCGGCGCCGAGCAGTGTGCCGGCATCGTCGAGCGCCTGGGCACGCCCCTGATCATCAAGCCGGTGCACGAAGGTTCCAGCATCGGTATGGCCAAGGCCGACAACCTGCAGCAGCTGCAGGCGGCCTGGGAAAGTGCGCGCAGCTACGACGACGAAGCACTGGTTGAACAGTGGGTGCAGGGTGCCGAGTTCACCGTTGCCATTCTGGATGGCAAGGCGCTGCCGCCGATTCGCTTGCGCACCCCGCACAATTTTTACGACTACGACGCCAAGTATCTGGCCAATGACACCCAGTACCTGTGCCCGTGCGGCCTGCCGTCCGAGCAGGAAGAACAGCTCAAGGCGATCAGCCTGCAGGCGTTCGATGCGGTTGGCTGTAAAGGCTGGGGTCGGGTCGACGTGATGCAGGATGAGCAGGGCAATTTTTATCTGCTGGAAGTGAACACCGTTCCGGGAATGACCGATCACAGCCTGGTGCCGATGGCTGCCAAGGCGACCGGAATGGATTTTGATGCGCTGGTGCTGGCCATTCTGGCCGGTACGCTGAACTGACGGATAACCCGATGCAGGCGATTCGCGACACACGCAACACCGCACCGCTATCGCGCCGTAAGGCCGGTGGGCGTGGTGCTGTGCGTGTGGCCCCGGCCCAGCCGAGGCAGTTGCCGCGTCTGCGTCTGCCGCGCCCCGACCTGGGCGGCCTGATTGGCCGTGCGCAGCACCTGCTCTGGCCGCTGCTGCTGGTCGCGCTCGGTATGGGGCTGTACGAACTTGGCAGCCGGTTGATGCCCCTGGCAGACCGGCCGATTGCACTGGTCAGCGTTGAGGGTGAGCTGCAGTACATCGATCGGGACGCCGTCCAGCAGGTGATACAGCCTTACCTGAGTGACAGCTTCCTCGGTATCGATCTGGCAGGCCTGCACGCAGATCTGCTGGCCATGCCCTGGGTAGCCGATGCGTCGGTTCGCCGGGTTTGGCCGGACAAGCTGGTGATTGCTCTGGATGAGCAGTTGCCGGTAGCCCGTTGGGGCGACAAGGCGTTGCTGAACAATGAAGGCAAGGCGTTTGAACCACAGGAGATTGCGCGTTTCAGCGAGTTGCCTCAGCTCAACGGCCCCGAGCGCTCCAAGCGCAAGGTGATGCGTCAGTACCAGCAGTTCAGCAGCCTGCTGCGTCCGCAGGGCATGGTGGTCAGCAAGCTGGAGCTGCGTGACCGCGGCAGCTGGTTCCTGACCACCGATGACGGTATGGAGCTGCTGCTGGGGCGGGACAATCTGGTGGACAAGATGCAACGGTTCATGACCATCGAGCAACTGATGCTCAGTGATCGTCGGGAACTGATCGCGCGGGTAGACCTGCGCTACAGCAATGGCATGGCTGTCGCCTGGCGTGATGTCGGCGAAGCTGAAAAAGCGGCGGAGTAACGGGAAGATTATGGCAAGCAAGCAGGGCAGCAGAATGATTGTGGGCCTGGATATCGGCACCTCCAAGGTCGTGGCGCTGGTCGGCGAGATCGGTGCGGACGGCACGCTGGAAATCGTCGGCATCGGCTCGCATCCTTCGCGCGGACTCAAGAAGGGCGTGGTGGTCAACATCGAGTCGACGGTGCAGTCCATTCAGCGCGCCATCGAGGAAGCCGAGCTGATGGCCGGCTGCCAGATCCACTCGGTCTATGCCGGAATCGCGGGTAATCACATTCGCAGTCTGAACTCCAATGGCATTGTTGCCATTCGCGATCGCGAAGTGGTCCAGGCCGATATCGAGCGCGTCCTGGACGCCGGCCAGGCCGTCGCCATTCCTGCTGACCAGAAGGTTCTGCATATCCTGCCGCAGGAGTATGTGATCGATAACCAGGAAGGTGTGCGTGAGCCGCTGGGCATGTCCGGCGTGCGCCTGGAAGCCAAGGTGCATCTGGTGACCTGTGCGCTCAACGCGGTGCAGAACATTGAAAAATGCATCCGTCGCTGCGGGCTGGAAGTCGAAGACGTGATCCTCGAGCAGTTGGCATCCAGCTACGCCGTGCTGACCGAGGACGAGAAGGAGCTGGGCGTGTGCCTGGTCGACATCGGTGGCGGCACTACCGACATCGCCATCTTTACCGAAGGCGCCATTCGCCATACCGCGGTGATTCCGATTGCCGGTGACCAGGTCACCAATGACATCGCCATGGCGCTGCGTACTCCGACCCAGTACGCCGAGGAAATAAAGATTCGCTATGCCTGCGCGCTGGCCAAGCTGGCCGGCCCGGAGGAAACCATCAAGGTGCCGAGTGTGGGTGAACGGCCACCGCGCGACCTGTCTCGCCAGGCGTTGGCGGAGGTAGTTGAGCCGCGTTACGACGAGCTGTTCACACTGATTCAGGCCGAACTGCGCCGCTCCGGCTTCGAAGACATGATTCCGGCCGGCATCGTCATGACCGGTGGCACCGCCAAGATGGAAGGTGCCATCGAGCTGGCCGAGGAGATTTTCCACATGCCGGTTCGCCTCGGTATGCCACAAGAATTCAAAGGGCTCACCGACGTGGTGCGCAACCCGATCTACGCCACCAGCGTGGGCTTGCTGCACTACGGCATGAAACATCACGGTGACCATGGCTCGCAGCCGAGTGAGAGCAACAAGACTCCGGTACTGGAGCGAGTGAAGAAGTGGTTTCAGGGCAATTTCTGATTGCGCTGTTGCAGTACTAGACCCGCCAAAGCGGGCATGACGCAGTAAACGAAACGAAAACGATACGAGTAGCTATTCAAGGAGAAAGGCCATGTTCGAACTGATCGATAACGTTCCTCAGAACGCAGTAATCAAGGTCGTCGGTGTGGGCGGTGGCGGCGGCAACGCGCTGCAGCACATGGTGGTGAACAATGTGGAAGGTGTTGATTTCATCTGCGCCAACACCGATGCCCAGGCACTGAAAAACGTCAGCGCGCGTACCGTGCTGCAACTGGGTTCGGGTGTCACCAAAGGTCTGGGTGCCGGTGCCAACCCGCTGATCGGCCGTGAGGCTGCGATTGAAGACCGCGAGCGCATTGCCGAGGTGCTGCAGGGCTCTGACATGGTATTCATCACCGCAGGCATGGGTGGTGGTACCGGTACCGGTGCGGCGCCGATTGTTGCAGAAGTCGCCCGTGAAATGGGTATCCTCACTGTCGCCGTCGTGACCAAGCCGTTCCCGTTCGAAGGTCGCAAGCGCCTGCAGGTGGCCGAAGAGGGTATTCGTGAACTGAGCCAGCACGTTGACTCGCTGATCACCATCCCGAACGAAAAACTGCTGACCGTGCTGGGTAAAGACGCCAGTCTGCTGGCCGCCTTCAG
This sequence comes from Halopseudomonas sp. L-58, assembly GCF_056859475.1. NCBI lineage: Bacteria > Pseudomonadati > Pseudomonadota > Gammaproteobacteria > Pseudomonadales > Pseudomonadaceae > Halopseudomonas > Halopseudomonas sp. L-58. The sequence goes on along the minus strand of NZ_JBSXON010000071.1, from coordinate 229,328 downwards.
CAAGGCCAACGACGTGCTGCTGGGTGCGGTGCAAGGTATCGCTGACCTGATCATGCGTCCGGGTATGATCAACGTCGACTTCGCCGACGTGAAAACCGTCATGAGCGAAATGGGTATGGCAATGATGGGTACCGGCCACGCCAGTGGTCCGAACCGCGCCCGCGAAGCGGCCGAAGCGGCCATCCGCAGCCCGCTGCTGGAAGACGTCAACCTGATGGGCGCGCGCGGCATTCTGGTCAACATTACCGCCGGTCCGGATCTGTCGCTGGGCGAGTTCTCCGAAGTCGGCAGCACTGTCGAAGAGTTTGCCTCTGAAACCGCGACTGTTGTGGTCGGTACCGTTATCGATCCGGAGCTGCGTGACGAGCTGCGGGTTACCGTAGTTGCAACCGGTCTGGGTGCGCGTGAAAAGCCGGTGAAGGTCATCGACAATACTGCCGCAGCGCCTGCTCAGAGCGTCCAGCGTCCGGAAGCCGGTGCACCGAACTACCGCGATCTGGAACGCCCGACCGTCATGCGCAATCAGGCTCCAGCCGGCGCTGCTGCCGCGTCTCGTCTGACTCAGCCGGCGGATGATCTGGATTATCTGGATATTCCGGCATTCCTGCGTCGTCAGGCTGATTGAACTGGTCAATTGAAGGCATAGGGGTAATTGGTATTCATCAAAAGCTGACTTTGCTATGATGCACGCCAGTTTACTGAGAGTTTTTCGCAATCAGCGCGGAAGCAGGCAAGCATGATCAGACAACGCACATTGAAAAACGTCATCCGGGCCACTGGTGTGGGCCTGCATTCGGGTGAGAAGGTCTACCTCACACTGAAGCCGGCACCGGTGGACACGGGTATCGTGTTTCGCCGGGTTGATCTTGACCCCGTGGTCGAGATCCCGGCGCGTGCCGAATGTGTCGGTGAGACGACCATGTCCACGACCCTGGTAAAGGATGGCGCCAAGGTAGACACGGTCGAACACCTGTTGTCGGCAATGGCGGGTCTGGGTATTGATAATGCCTACGTCGAGCTGAGCGCGGCCGAAGTGCCGATCATGGACGGCAGCGCAGGTCCCTTTGTCTTTCTGATTCAGTCGGCCGGCATTGCAGAACAGGATGCCGCCAAGCAGTTTATTCGGATCAAGCGTGAAGTTACGGTAGAAGAAGATGGCAAAACAGCCACCTTTGTCCCCTTTGAGGGCTTCAAGGTGTCGTTTGGTATCGACTTCGATCACCCGGTTTTCCGTGGCCGCAGCCAGCACGCCTGCGTCGACTTTTCCAGCACCTCGTTTGTGAAGGAAGTCAGTCGCGCCCGTACGTTCGGGTTTATGCGTGACATCGAGTATCTGCGTTCGCAGAATCTGGCGCTCGGTGGCAGTGTCGATAACGCCATTGTGGTGGATGAGTATCGGGTGTTGAACGAAGACGGTCTTCGCTACGAAGACGAGTTCGTCAAACACAAGATTCTCGACGCAATCGGTGATTTGTACCTGCTGGGCAAAAGTTTGGTTGGTGAGTTCCGTGGCTACAAGTCCGGACACGCGCTGAACAACAAGCTTTTGCGTGCGCTGCTGGCAAACAAGGACGCGTGGGAACTGGTTACCTTCGATGACGCAGGTACCGCTCCAATCTCCTATATGCGTCCTGCCGCTGCTGTCTGACAACAGACATCGGCGACACTACTCGTTTCGTTTTATCTTTCGGCCGCCTTCGGGCGGCCGTTTTTATTGGGGCATCGCGCCGCAAGTGACGAGCTGCAAGCCGCAAGCCGCAAGCTTCAAGTTCCAACCCAAAGCCCAAAGCCCAAAGCCCAAAGCCCGTGTGTTGGGTCATAAGGTTTTATAACAGTCTGGATTTTTGGAAGGCGTGTGGCGCAATCAGCAAATCAGCCATGAGTCTCGCCAGCTAGCTGTCAGGGAGTAGGGCTCTTCCAAAGTCCGATGCTTCCACTCAAGCTTCTGGCTTGCAGCTTGCAGCTTGCAGCTTGCAGCTTGGGCCTCGAGCCTGTCCCTGCGCGCCCAATCAGTGGCTTTCCGATTCGCCGTGGTGCCGCGCCAGGCGATTGAGCGCCGCTTTGAGTGCCGGGTCGCAGACATGCTCGGCAGTCTCTTGCAGGCTGTGACTGGCTACCTTTGAGCGCCTGATAGTGCGAACAGGTGGTGATTTCTTGACCAGAGGTGGTTGTACCTTGCAATGAATTTTCGTTAAGGTGGCGAATTCGTTGAAAGTCTGCAGGTCCCTGATCAGCCTTTTTTGCTGATAGCGCATCCGCGTAGCCCATTGACTGCTGGTCACTACCAGCTTCAGCACGCCGGTCTCGAACGAGGCAACGCGGCACTGTTCGCGAGCGGCGGGTTCGAGGCGCGACTGAAATAGGGCTTGCAGGCGTTCGAGTTGACGGGACTTCTCCAGCAGCGCGCGGAGCGTGCTGCTGGTTCTTAACAGGTCGGTTGGTCGACGTGCGTCCAGAGGATGGAATGCCATGGGGTCGCTATCAGTCAGGAGTGATGGAGCGGTCATCCTATCAGAACCGCCGTCAGGAATGTTTGGGGTAGTTATTTGAACATCATTATTCTTACCGGGCGCAATGGCGCATCGCGCACGCTGACCCTGGGAGCGCCCTGGGTGTTTGCTGGCGTGTCCCTGTTGCTGGCGTTGCCACTGGTTGCGTCGCTGATAACCTGGCAGTTGATGGCGGGTGGATCGCCTGAGTTGGCTGCTGCTGAAAACCAGATTCCGCAGTGGCAGCAGGTTCTGCAGGACTATGACACAGACCCGCTGGTCGAAGATGACGGCACTCAGGCGCAGATCGAACGCATGAGTCAGCAGCTTGCCCGTCTGCAAATGCGCCTGACCCGTCTGGATGCGCTGGGTGAGCGACTGACCGAGTTGGCTGATTTCAATGATGGCGAGTTCGATTTTGGTTCGGAATCCGAGTTCGAATTCGGCATCGGTCTGGATCCGGGGACCGGTATGGGTGGTCCGGAACTGCGCGATGACGATCTCTCCTTCGAGGCGCCATCCGATCTGCAGGGGCTGATCGAGCAGTTGTCGGCCCGGGTTGACGACAGGACCCAGCAGTTGCAGCTGCTGGAAGACCTGATGGTCAGCCGGCAGACCGATGTGGATGCCATCCTCGATTTCGTTCCGGTCAGCGTTGGTCATGTATCATCGACCTTCGGGCGGCGTACCGATCCGATTACCGGGCGCCTTTCAATGCATAACGGACTCGACTTTGCAGCGCCGCGCGGGACGCCGATTCATGCGCTGGGCGCCGGTGTTGTGACCTTTGCCGGGCGTAATGGCGCTTACGGCAATATGGTCGAAATCAATCATGGCGGCGGTTTGAAGAGCCGCTACGCGCATGCCTCTGTGCTGAAGGTCAGCAAGGGTGATCTGGTACAGAAGGGGCAGGAGATCGCCGGGGTGGGTACCACTGGCAGGTCTACCGGTCCGCATCTTCATCTCGAAGTCTATCGCAACGGCATGGCGGTCAATCCTGCCCGCTTCCTGGCGTTGAAATAACCTCCCCTGACCCTCTTATAGGTTGCCTGTCGAAGGCATTTTCGACTGGCGGCCGCCTCCGCCGCGCGGTTTAATGTGCGGCAGAAATCAGAGTAGAATGCCGTTTTCGGGCTGGTCCGGCAGCATGGGACTGGACACGCCACTCATCACATGGATATCTAAGTCGATTATGTTTGCGCCGTTAATGAAAAAGCTGTTTGGAAGCAAGAACGACCGTGAATTGAAGCGAATGGGTAAGGTTGTCGCTGCGATCAACGCCCTCGAAGAAAGCTTGAATGCACTGAGTGATGAACAGCTGAAGGCGAAAACAGACGAGTTCAAGCAGCGCCTGGCCGCTGGCGAGACGCTGGATGCGCTGTTGCCGGAAGCCTTCGCCGTCGTGCGTGAGGCTGGTAAACGTGTGATGGGCATGCGCCACTTTGATGTCCAGCTGATCGGTGGTATGGCACTGCACGAAGGCAAGATTGCCGAGATGAAAACCGGTGAGGGCAAGACCCTTGTTGCCACCTTGCCGGTTTATCTCAATGCGCTGGCCGGCAAGGGCGTTCATGTAGTGACGGTGAACGATTACCTGGCCAACCGTGACGCCAACACCATGCGTCCTTTGTACGAGTTCCTGGGCATGACCGTGGGCGTGGTCGTACCGATGCAGGACCCGGAGCACAAGCGCGCTGCCTATCGCTGTGATATTACCTACAGCACCAACAACGAGCTGGGCTTCGATTACCTGCGCGACAACATGGCGTTCCGGCTGGAAGACAAATTCCAGCGTGAGCCGTTCTTCGCAGTGGTGGACGAGGTCGACTCCATCCTGATCGACGAGGCGCGCACGCCGCTGATCATTTCCGGCCCGGCCGAAGACAGCTCGCGCATGTATGCCACCATCAATAAACTGATTCCCCTGCTCAAGCGCGGCAAGTTGCCGGAGGAAGGGGAAGAGGGCGTTGAAGGTCACTACCTGATTGATGAAAAGGCTCGTCAGGTTGAACTGACAGAAGAAGGTCACCAGTTTGTTGAGGAGCTGCTGGCACGTGAAGGCATGCTCAACGAGGGTGACAGTCTGTATGCGGCCCAGAACCTCGGCCTGCTGCATCACGTTCATTCGGGCCTGCGTGCGCATACCCTGTTCCATCGCAACGTTGAGTACATCGTGCAGAACAATCAGGTTCTGCTGGTTGATGAACACACCGGCCGCACCATGCCCGGCCGCCGTCTGTCCGAGGGTCTGCACCAGGCTATCGAAGCAAAGGAAGGGCTGCAGATCCAGGCCGAAAGCCAGACTCTGGCTTCCACTACCTTCCAGAACTACTTCCGGCTGTATCCCAAGCTGTCTGGTATGACCGGTACCGCTGACACCGAAGCGTTCGAATTTCGTCAGATCTATGGTCTCGACGTGCTTGTTATCCCGACCAACAAGCCGATGGTGCGCAAGGACTACAACGATCTCGTCTATCTCAGCATCGAGGAAAAGTTTGCCGCCATCGTTACCGACATCAAGCACTGCATGGAGCAAGGTCGCCCGGTGCTGGTGGGTACGGCATCCATTGAGTCGTCCGAGGTCGTAGCCAACCTGCTGACCCGCGAGAAGGTGCCGCACAAGGTTCTGAACGCCAAGTTCCACGAGAAGGAAGCGGAAATCGTTGCTCAGGCTGGCCGTCCCGGTGCCGTGACCATTGCTACCAATATGGCTGGTCGGGGTACCGACATCATCCTGGGTGGCAACTGGGAAGCGGAAGTGGCTGCACTGGAGAATCCGACCGAGCAGCAGATCGCCCAGATCAAGGACGAGTGGCAGCTGCGTCACCAGCAGGTACTTGAGGCCGGCGGTCTGCACATTATTGCCTGTGAGCGTCACGAGTCACGCCGTATCGATAACCAGCTGCGTGGTCGTGCGGGCCGTCAGGGTGACCCGGGGTCGAGCCGTTTCTACCTCTCACTGGAAGATAACCTGATGCGCATCTTCGCCTCTGACCGGGTGAAGAACTTTATGAAAGCACTTGGGATGGAGAAGGGCGAGGCGATCGAGCATCGCATGGTTACCAATGCCATCGAAAAGGCGCAGCGCAAGGTCGAAGGCCGCAACTTCGACATTCGCAAACAGCTGCTTGAGTACGACGACGTTGCCAATGAGCAGCGCAAGGTGATTTACGGTCAGCGTAACTCCATTCTGGCCAGCGAAAGTGTCGAAGAGACTATCAACGCGATTCGCCAGGATGTGGTCAATGATCTGGTCAGTGCACACATGCCGCCCGGCACCCTGCCGGAACAGTGGGATGTTGCGGGGCTGGAGCAGAGTATCGCTTCCGATCTGGGGCTGCACCTGACTATTCAGCAGTGGCTGGATGAGGATGAGCGCCTGAGCGAGCAGGGTGTTGCCGAGCGGGTACTGGAAGCGCTGGTTGCCGCTTACCGCGAGAAGGAAGAACTGGCTGGTGCCGAAGCGCTGCGTACCTTCGAGAAGCAGATGCTGCTGCGCGTACTGGACGACCTGTGGAAAGAACACCTGGCAACCATGGATCACCTGCGTCAGGGTATTCACCTGCGTGGCTATGCGCAGAAGAACCCCAGGCAGGAGTACAAGCGCGAAGCCTTCAATCTGTTCCAGGAAATGCTGGAAACGCTCAAGCGCGACACTATCCGCGTCCTCAGTCACGTCCAGGTTCGTCGCGAAGACCCGGCCGAGGAAGAGGCGCGGCTGCGCCGTCAGGCTGAAGAACTCCAGCGTCGCATGCAGTTCAAGCACGAGGAAGTGAACGCCGTTGCCGATGCTGCCGGGGATCAGACTGGTGAACCGGAGCAGGCAGGTACCGCCGCGCCCGTTACCCGTGAAGGCCCCAAGGTAGGCCGCAACGATGCCTGCCCATGTGGCTCCGGCAAGAAGTACAAACATTGCCACGGACAAATTAGCTGAGCCTTTGGCTCAGCAGCTTCAAGCCTTAAGCGGCAAGCTACAAGCAAAACCCGCGCGTTATCGAACCGCGCGGTGTTTGAGCCAATTAATAGCGGCAGAGTTTGCAAGAGTGCTTGACGGCCGCGCCGCCCGGCCTACCATTGCTTGCAGCTTGTAGGGGGCGGCCATCCGCCTTGCAGCTTGCAGCTTGCAGCTTCTATTTATCTCTTTTCTGGAGTTGTTGATCATGCCTGTCGGTCTTGGCCCGTTGCCTGTGCTGTACCCTGTTCCCGGTTTTCGTCTTGGTATTGCTTCTGCGGGCATCAAGCGGGCCGGTCGCAAGGACGTGGTCGTCATGGAGGCGGCAGAAGGCTCTGCGATTGCCGGCGTGTTCACGCTCAACGCATTTTGCGCCGCACCGGTCACCCTCTGCCGTCAGCGCATGGGCAATGCTCCGCGGTATCTGCTGGTCAACACCGGCAACGCCAATGCCGGAACCGGCAAGCCCGGCATGGCGGCAGCCGAGCGCACCTGTGAGGCACTGGCCGGTCTGGCTGGCGTTTCGCCCGAGCAGGTTTTGCCGTTCAGCACCGGCGTGATTGGCGAGCTGCTGCCCGCCGACAAAATTATTCCTGTGCTGCCGGCAGCCCTCGAAAACCTGTCCGAAGATAACTGGGCGGTCGCTGCCGAAGGCATCATGACAACCGATACCCAGCCAAAAGGTTGCAGCCGGCAGATTCAGATCGGCGGTCAGACCGTGACCATCACCGGTATCTCCAAAGGCGCCGGGATGATTCGTCCAAACATGGCTACCATGCTGGGGTATGTTGCTACCGATGCGCCGGTTGCCCAGCCGGTACTGCAGGAGCTGCTGCGTGAAGCCGCAGATCTGTCGTTCAACCGTATCACCATTGACGGCGACACCAGCACCAACGACTCCTGCATGCTGATTGCGACCGGCAAGGCCGCCATTGCGCCGATCGACAGCACTGAGGCGGCGGGTTACGCCGAGCTGGCCGCAGCGATCAAGGACGTGCTGCTGGTGCTGGCCCAGGCCATCGTTCGTGATGGTGAGGGCGCAACCAAGTTTGTCACTGTTCAGGTCAACGGCGGCGGCAATCGCAACGAGTGCCTGGATGTCGCCTACGCTGTCGCCCACTCGCCCTTGATCAAGACTGCGCTGTTTGCCTCTGACCCGAACTGGGGGCGTATTCTGGCGGCTGTAGGCTATGCCGGCGTACCGGAACTGGATGTCGAGAAAATAGACGTCTACCTGGATGATGTCTGCATTACCCGTCAGGGTGGCCGCGCGCCAGAGTACGTTGAAGAGCAAGGTGCCCGCGTCATGGCGCAGGAAGAAATCACCATACGTATCGAGCTCGGTCGTGGAGACGTCAGCGAGACGCTTTGGACCACGGATCTGTCCCACGAATACGTGCGGATCAACGCCGAGTACCGCACCTGAGCTAATCGTCTCCCGCGCAGGTGTCGGCTGTCAGGTACGCCGACTCGCTGCGTAATCTGCCTACCCGGTTGATGACCAGTCGTCGACCGGGTCGGGTCAGATCTGCCGGGCACAGGTGCAGCGTGCCGGCAAGAAAACCGCCATCCAGCCGTTCCGATTCTCCCAGCGGGTTGTAGCGCAGGTAACGGGCCAGCTCTCCGGTAGCACTGATCTCCGCCAGACCGGCGGCATGATCCTCCTGCAGAAGCTGTTCTTCGGTATCAGGCAGACCGTTGCGGTTCTCATCTACGTATACCCGCCAGCCGGCGTTCCAGTCGCCGTCCGTCGGCGCCATCACCACCGCCACATTGCCCGAGATCGCCGCCTCACGTGCCAGACGAATACTGGTGGTCAGCCGGTCGGCCGCGCCATCGAGCCGACGTTGCTCAATCAGCCGGCCAAGTGATGGCGTGCCCAGGCTTATAAACAGGCCGAGGAGTGCGATTGCGACCAGCAGCTCGATCAGACTCAGGCCGCTGTTGCGCCTCCGTCTGGCGCCGCGGGTTACTTTTGTATTGGTTTCCATACCTGTCATCCCGGTTATTTGACCGGCCATCGTCCGGGTCGCGACGTTGACCTTCGCCCTTTTTATAGTGCAGGTCGTACTAGGAGGGTTCTTTGGATGAAATGTGTGAAGGGTTTCACCTTGATTGAGTTGATGGTGACCTTGGTCGTGGCTGCGGTCATTCTCGGCCTTGCAGTTCCATCTTTTCAGCGGGCTATTGCTACAAACACTGTCAGGTCCACCACTAGCGATCTGGTGTCGGCTTTGAACGCTGCTCGCGCTCAATCGATGAGCTCCCGTACGCGGGTAACCATAACTCCCCAAGGGGGAGACTGGGACAATGGTTGGTCTGTGGTGCACCAATCCTCGGTAGAAAGCGATGAAACCTACGAACCCTCTGCCAAGGTACGCATCAGCAGCGATATAGCGTCAATCGTATTCCGGCCAGAAGGTGGGCTTACCGTTGCAGGCAGCAGTATTACCATTTGCCACGAAGATACCAGTATCGCAGGCCGGAGAATCACCCTGTCCTTTCTGGGCCGCGTGACGGTAGACCAGATAGCTGGAGGGTGCGGCTCATGATGGACTTGCGAAAAATCGGTTTGCAGCGTGGCGTGGGTATGCTGGAGGTGCTCATCGCCTTGTTGGTGTTGGCTGTTGGTGCTCTGGGTTTTGCAGGGGTGCAGATGGTAGCCATGCAGAAGTCCGAAGACGCGAACTATCGAAGCACTGCCATGCTGATCGCACAGGATGCGGTAGAGCGCATTCAGGCAAACCCTTCCGAGCTCGCGGATTACCTCAGTGATGATCCTGTTGAAACCCCCGAAGACGTTCCTGACCAAACCTGCTCCAACGATTGCGATATCAGTGCGCTGGATCTTTCCCAGCTTGCCTGGGCTGCGAGTAGAGGTTTGCCTAACGGGCAGATAAAAATAGATGACTGCGAGTTTAACGGTCTGACCTGTGTTGTGGTTAATTGGGGAGGGCGCGCGGCAGGCGGAAATGGAATTGACGATTGCATGAATGACGATGGGATAAACCTGTCTGAAGATGCCAACTGCCTGGTTTTGGAGTTCAGTCGATGAAATACGCCGAACGGGGCTTTACCCTTATAGAGCTTATGATCGCCTTGCTGCTTGGCTTGTTGTTGAGCCTCGCGGCAATCCAGCTATTGATGACTAATCAGCGGGTGTTCTCCCTGCAGGATGCAGTCACGTCGGTTAACGAAGACGGTCAGATGGTGCTGCGCTATATCGCTTCGGACGTTCGCAATGCCGGGCGGGGAAGTCAGATCGAAGGGTTTGTGCAGCCAGTGGTCCTTCAACTCGATATAGAAGACTCGGAGGGGAATTCTGTGGCCTTCGAGTCTTCAGACGGAGGGGATGGCGGCAATGACGAGCTGGTAGTTAGTTATCTGGCACAGGGTGCTTGCCAGGGCGCGGACCTGACCAGCGGTGGAGCCAATCCCGAAGGGGAGATCGTCGTTAATCGATATTACGTCGTTAATGAGGTATTGCGCTGTTCCAGCCTGCGTCGACTGGCCTCTGGTGCATATCAGGCGCTATCTCCTGGTGCTGTCGACCTGATCTCTGGTGTGGAGAGCTTCCAGGTTCTTTATGGCGTGGATACCAATATCGATAACGCCATCGGTGCCACCAAGTATGTAACAGCGACCGATTTGGCAGCGAGTGATGCGATTGTGGCGATCAGACTGGCCATTCTTCTGCGTAGTAGTGATAACCGGCTGCCGGTTCCTGAGGGAGTGCAGACATTTTTTGTGCTGGATCAGGAGGTCGAGACTCTGGAAGATCGTGGCCTGCATCGTGTTTTTTCCACAACAGCGCAGGTCCGTAATGTTTACTGGGATGGGATTTGATATGCGCCTGACGAATAGAGGGCACGGGAGCCAGCAAGGGTCTGCCTTGATCGTTGCGCTGATTATTCTCCTGATGGTCTCGGTACTGGGTATTTCGGCGATGCGTACCAGCATTTTTTCATCAAAGGTCGCTACCGGTATTCAGGCCGATACCATGACGTTTGATGCAGCCGAATCTGCTGTTGCCAGAAGCTTGAGGCAGTTGCGTGGGTTTACCGAAGCCGAGCTTTCAAAGGCAGTGCTGAATGGAGCGTCTTTGCAGAATTGCTTGCTGCCGGATGGGTCTCTGAAGGACGGAGCCTGCGGCGAGTCTGATCGCATGGACTCCCGAGAGCTTTTGCAAGCTGGTACTTATATCGTGCATTTGAAAAACAACTGCCGGATGGTCTCGGGTAGTGATGTAGAACTCTATCGCGATTATGTGATCGATGTGCTTGGTCAAAGCAATATGCAGTCGTACGAGATAGAAAATAATCATCTGCAGGAGGCCTTGAAAGTAGGCCTCGACTGTATTCAGTACTAGCGCTTGGGAGGCAACATGAAACTGGTCAATCGTTATACGCCTGTTGCTTTTTTTGCTGCACTGGCGGTGCTCTGCCCTGCCAAGCTGTGGGCTGAGGATATTGAGGTTTACTATTCTGAGGTGTTGTCTGACGACTCGGTGAACAAGAATATTGCCAACGTCATGATTATGCTGGATACCTCAGGCTCCATGCGTAATTGTGAGACTGGATCTGGGTCCAACTGGTGTACCAACAGTGATTGGCGTGAGCGAAGAATCAACCTGTTGCACGATGCAGTGGAGACGATTCTTGATGACGCGGATGAGAATGTAAGAATCGGTCTTGGTCGTTTTAATAACGATAGTGATGGTGGCTATATCATGTTGCCGGTAATGCCTGTCACTGAAAAAACTCGTCCATATTTTGACTCTGCATTGAACTCGATTAACCCCAGTCGAAATGTTCGTTATCCAGATGGCGGCATGCCGAGCGGTGGAACTCCCACATCTCAGGCGTATGAAGAAATGGCCCAGTATATGCTGGGTGGTAGTCGGAATGAAAATTACGGAACTAGTGGCGGCCGTTATTGCATTAAAGATGAATATGAAGAGCAGTGTACTACTGAGTACCAGTACACTGACGGTCAGCCAGTAGACTTTTGTGATGTAAGCGAGCCAACATGCTCCGCCTCTTATGGTGGTTGGAGAACTCTGCCTGCTAACCAAAGCTGCACTGTTGGTGACTTGTGTCAGATTAGCTGGAGTGACCGTATTGAGTATGATTGGTGGCGGTCTCGCCCAGACTGTCCTTCCGATGCGGCTGTATGTGAATACTTTAGCGGCTTTTTTTATCGCGCGTACCGGAAAGGTCTTTATCAGCAGCGAGAAGTCGTCTACACCGAAAGCGAGGTTTTAAGCGAGGTTACTTACTGCGAGATGGTGCCCACAGGTGACTGTGCTGAATATGTTCAGATTACTAATGGGCAGAATTATCAGTCTCCCATTGTTGAGGCGAACCAATGCGAGTCGAATCATATTATTTTGTTTACCGACGGCGCGCCTTCTGGTGATAGTCCGGGTAGTGTTGATCTTGTTTCATGCAGGAATGGGTCTTACGACTGTCAAGTGCGCATCGCCCGTCATTTGAATCGTGAGAATAATTCGGTAGGACGCGAGATCAAGACACACAATATCGGACTGTATATGGGGTCTGATACGCTGGCTAATATGCAAAGCGTGTCCGCTGCCGGTGGAGGTAGTACTTATAACTCCGATAACGCAGAAAGTTTGCTTCTGGCGTTTCAGTCCACGCTCGACCTGATCGCCGATGAAGCCAATACCATGGTCTCTCCCGGTGTTGCAGTCAGCCAGAGCCAGCGTTTTCAGCACCTGGATGAGATGTACTTTTCCCTGTTCAAGCCAATGCAAAGCAGTTTCTGGAACGGAAACCTCAAGCGTTATCGGGTTGAAGTAGAAGATGGTGAAGCTGCTTTTTATGACGCAGCCGGGAATGACGCGATGGCCGGGACGTCTTTTGCCAGCACCGCGCGTAGCTGGTGGAGCCGCACTGCTGATGGATCGGATGTGATGCTGGGCGGCGCTCGTGATCGCCTGGATACGACGGCGCGTAGACTGTTTTACTCACCTTCGCTGGGTGCTGACCTACAACGATTTGATTTGGATGATTTCACCAACGCAGAGTTGTTTTTGCCTGACAATGCAACGGATGCTATTCGCGGTAACGTGGAACGTGAACTGCTGAATATGTGGGGTGATCCGCTGCATAGCCGTCCGATTATGGTCAATTATGGTGGCACTTACGTTGGTGATGAATTCGTTGAAGACAACATCGTGTTTGTGTCTACCAATGCGGGTATGTTGCACGCAATAGATACCAGTAACGGCGATGAGAAATTTGCCTTTATGCCCTATGAGTTCATCTCGAAGGCATCCAGGTATACGGTTGATAGGCCGTCTCTGGCAGGGGGCAATAAGCGCCAAACCTATGGGCTGGACGGGACCTGGACTGCATGGCGGCAGTCGGGGGCTACGTTGGAAGATGCGCCTTCCAAAGTCATGATTTATGGCGGCATGCGTCGCGGTGGCAATAGTTACTTCGCATTGAACGTAACTGATGTAACTTCGCCTGAGCTTGCGTGGCAAATTACTGGCGGTGCCGGTGACTTCGTTGATTTGGGGCAGACATGGTCAACACCGAAAGTGTCCCGTTTCCCGGATGGTGATGGTGGCAGTATTCCGGTTGTGATCTTCGGCGGGGGCTACAGCCCTGCGGATCACGATGATCATCAATCCAGACGCAGCACCGATGCAAAAGGCAATGCGATTTACGTTGTCCATGCTGAAACGGGTGAGCTTGTATGGTCGGCAGGGAGTCGAACCGCAAACGTTGTCACGGCTGTATCGAGTATGACGCACTCAATACCGGGGAGCATTGCGGTTGTAGATTCTGACTCTGATGCTGTTGCTGATCACCTGTATTTCGCGGACTTGGGCGGTCATCTGTTCCGTGCGGATATTGACGAGTCTGAAGCCAAGGCGCACAGCGTTACCTTGCTCGCAAGCTTGGGCGGCTCTGGAGAAAATCATCGTCGGTTCTACGAGCAGCCCACAGTGTCATATGTTCGTGATGGCGCTTATTCCAGCTACTTTGTGTCATTGGCATCGGGTTATCGCGCCCATCCGTTGGATGTCGAGACGCAGGACGCTTTGTTTGTCTTGCGTGATCGTCAGCCGTTCGGGGGAGGCGCCAAGCCGGCTGCTACTGTGTCTGATTTTTCTGACGTGACAACTGGCGCGACGGTAGACACCACAAAGCGCGGTTGGTATTTGAAATTGGATAAAGAGGAAGGCGAGAAGTCGTTGTCATCTCCGGCTGTTCTCAACTACGAGATACTTTTTACCACCTACTCGCCGAGTACACCTTCGGATGATCAGCGTGATCCATGCTCGGTGAACTACGGGCAGTCATACCTGCATCGTGTAAACCTGAAAACCGGTGAAGGCGAACGATACTCTCTGGTGCAGCCTGGTTTGCCACCGGGTGTGACTGTGTTGTTTGGTGAAAACGGCGACACAGCTATCGTAATCGGTACTGAGGTGGTCAAGCCGGAGGGTAATGGTGGCCCAGTTGGCGGCGGTGGTGGCGGTGGTGGCACCTTCCGTGATCTGCGTCATGGACGCTGGATGCAGCTTTCACCGGATGATGCCGGGGCCATCAAGTTGCCCGTGGACGAGGAAGAGGGGGACGACGGACTGTGAATGCGAAGCTTAGTGTGAAAGGGTTTGCCCGCAGTGCCGGGTTCACACTGATCGAGTTGATGATTGTGGTGGTGATCGTGGGCATTCTTGCTGCGGTCGCCTACCCCTCGTATCAGGAGTACGTTCGCAGCACTCGGGAGGCTGAGGCAAAGGGGTTGATAATGGAGTACGCCAGTTCGCTTGAAGCGTTCAGGTCGAAGAATTTTGCATACCCGGCTGACGAGTCCACCGCAAAAACGATGGCGCCCGGCGGGTTGTATGACGGCGGTTATTATACGCCGGTATACAATCGTGTGAGCCCTCACGCCTTCACCATAACCGCCACGCCGAAAGGGGTTATGGTGGGTGAGCAGACGCTTAAGTTTGAAACGCTCAACGGTGGCGCTCAATGGGATGATTGAGGTGCGCTGATTAAGCCTTTTGGATTGACTCCAGCAACACCCCTGATTCCATGTGATGGGTATAAGGGAATTGATCGAACAGGGCGCACCGCACTACGCGGTGCGTTTTTGTAAGTTCCTGCAGGTTTTCGGCAAGCGTTTCAGGGTTGCAGGAAATGTACAGGATGCGGCGGTAGCCTTTCACCAGTTCGAGCGTGGCCGGGTCAAGGCCGGCGCGCGGCGGGTCGACGAATACGGTGCCGAACTCGAAACCGCTCAGGTCGATGCCCTGAAGGCGGCGGAATGGGCGCACGCCGGTCAGGGCCTGGGTGACCTCTTCGCTGGCCAGGCGGACCAGTGTGACGTTTTCCACAGCATTGATCTGCAGGTTTTCCTGAGCCGCACGAACCGAGCTTTTTGCCAGTTCGGTCGCCAGTACTCGGCGGAAGCGGGTGGACAGCGGCAATGTGAAGTTGCCGTTGCCGCAGTACAGTTCGAGCAGATCGTCGTCGTTTTCACCTGCGGCATCCAGGGCCCAGCTCAGCATGTGCTGGTTCACTTCGCCGTTGGGCTGGGTGAAGCCCCCTTCGATTTGCTGGTAATGCCACTGGCGACCGGCCACCTCCAATGTTTCCGTCACATGATCCGTCTGCAGTACGCGCTTCTGTCCGCGGCTGCGGCCGATCAGCTGCACTCCCAGTTGCTCGGCCAGTGCCCTGGCTGGTGCGTCCCAGCTGTCATCCAGCGGGCGGTGGTAACAAAGGGTAATCAGTGCCTGGTCAGACAGGGTGGTCAGAAACTCGATCTGAAACAGCTTGCGGCCGAGCACGGGATCAGCCTTGCAGGCGTCGAGCAGCGGCATCATTAACGCGTTGATGCGGCGGCTGGCGATAGGCAGTTGCTCGATCAGGATCGGGCTGCGCTTGTCTCCCTGCGCGAACATGGCGTAATACGGCACCCCGGCTTCGTACCAGAGACGAAACTCGGCGCGCAGGCGGAAGTGCTCCCGTGCCGACTCAAACACGTCAGGCTCAGGGGCGCTGAAGGACGCGAGCAATGCCTTGAGGCGCTCACGCTTTTCGTTGAGTTGCGCGTCGTACTGCTCGGGCTGGAATGCGGTGCTCATCAGTTAAACAGCGCCAGTTTGATCACGAACAGCCCCGCCAGGATATACAGGCTGGGGTTCAGGTCACGCCAGCGTCCGGCCAGGACCTTGATCAGCGTCCAGCTGATAAAGCCCAGGGCGATACCGTTGGCGATCGAGAAGGTCAGCGGCATGGCCAGTGCGGTTACCACGACTGGGGCCGCCTCGGTCAGGTCATCCCAGTTGATCTGCACCAGGCCGTGGGTCATCAGCACGGCGACGAACAGCAGCGCTGGTGCAGTCGCGTAGCCCGGTACCGCGGTGGCCAGTGGCGAGAAGAACATGCTGAGCAGAAACAGCAGGGCGACCACGCATGCGGTCAGGCCGGTGCGGCCGCCTGCGCTGATACCGGCAGTAGATTCGATGTAGCTGGTGGTGGTGGATGTGCCAAGCGCGGCGCCGGCCATGGTGGCGGTGCTGTCGGCCATCAGTGCGCGGCCCAGGCGCGGCATCTTGCCGTCCGGCTCTACCAGGTTGGCCTTCTGCGCGACACCGATCAGGGTGCCGGAAGTGTCAAACAGGTCAACGAACAGGAAGGCGAAGATCACGCTCAGCAAGCCGACTTCCAGGGCGCCCTTGATGTCCAGTTCAAGGAAGGTGGGTTTCAGGCTGGGTGGCGCGGAGACGATGCCGTTAATGTGGCTCAGGCCGATGATGAAGCTGATGGCCGTGATCAGCAGAATGCCGATCATCACGGCCCCGGTGACCTTGCGATAGGCAAGGGCCACAATTACTGCAAAGCCTGCAGCAGCGAGCAGCGGTTCGGGTTTGCTCAGATCGCCCAGAGCTACCAGGGTTGCCGGGTGATCAACGACCAGGCCCGCACTTTTCAGCGCGATCAGTGCCAAAAACAGTCCGATACCGGCGGCAATCGCCGAGCGCAGTGGCAGCGGGATGCTGTTGATGATCCACTCGCGGATGCGGAACAGGCTGAGCAGGAAAAACAGAAAACCGGAGAGAAAGACGGCGCCCAGCGCTACCTGCCAGCTGTAGCCCATCGAGCCGACAACGGTATAGCTGAAAAAGGCATTCAGGCCCATGCCGGGGGCCAGTGCAATCGGGTAGTTGGCCCAGAGCCCCATGACCAGGGAGCCGATGGCTGCAGCCAGGCAGGTCGCCACAAAGGCAGCACCGGGATCAATGCCGGCGTCGGCCATCATCATCGGATTGACGAAGATGATGTAAGCCATGGTCAGGAAGGTAGTGACGCCGGCAAGTACTTCGGTGCGTACGTTGCTACCGTTTTCGCGCAGTTTGAACAGTTTTTCCAGCATGAGAGGCGGCTTTCCGGTCAGGAGGGCAGAAAGCGACGCATTGTAGCTGATTCGCAGCACCGGGTGAATTTTTGCCGACAATGTGTCAGGCTTGTCGGCCATTTTTTGCGGAGGCTCCCCATGAGCAACATGATTGATACCGACGAGAAACGCGTCAGCTACGGCATCGGCCGTCAGATGGGCGAGCAACTGCTGGCCAGCAACATTCCCGATCTGGCGCTGGAGCTGGTTGCGGCCGGCCTGAAGGACGCCTTCCAGCAGCAGCCCAGCCAGGTGCCTGAGGCAGAGCTGCAGGCGGCGTTCCAGGTGCTGCAGGGCAAGATGCAGGCCGCTGCTGAAGCCGCTGCGGCGCAAGCTGCACAGGCCGGCGTTGATTTCCTGGCCGAGAATGCCAAGCGTGAGGGTGTCATTACCCTGGAATCCGGTCTGCAGTACGAGGTTGTTACCGCCGGTACGGGTGCAACGCCGGACGCCAGCTCAACTGTTCGTACTCACTACGAAGGCACGCTGATTTCCGGTGAGGTCTTCGACAGCTCCTACAAGCGCGGCCAGCCGGCCGAATTCCCGGTTGGCGGTGTGATCGCTGGTTGGACCGAAGCCCTGCAACTGATGCAGGAAGGTGCCAAGTGGCGTCTGTATATCCCGTCCGAGCTGGCTTACGGCGCTCGTGGTGCGGGTAACAGCATTCCGCCGCACAGCGCGCTGATTTTCGAGATCGAGCTGATTAAGGTTCTCTGATCGGTCTGGACGCGGTTCCGCGTCCAACCCATTGCCGGGCGTGCGCCTAACCCCGATCCCTGCGCAGGGTCACGGCATGCCGTGACCGTAGGGTGGTAGCCGTGGGTGTCGGTACATCTGTTGGTTTATATGCGGCCGGTTTGCGGGCGCGACATGTCGCGTCCCTACGAATGATCGATGCACACATACCGTTGTAGGGCCACGGCATGCCGTGGCCGTGCGAACGCGCAGGGTTTCAGGTGTGGCGCCCTCTGCACGGCGAGGGCCTACGATCGCTTAGAAGCTGCGTTTTACCGCAAAGCGTGCGAGCTGCTCCAGTGAGTCGCGGTAGGTCGACTGCGGCAGTGCAGACAGCAGTGCGACGGCGCGATCGGCGTGCTCGTTTGCCAGGCGTGCGGTGTAATCCAGGGCGCCACAGTCGGTGACTGCTGCACGGATCGGTGCGATATCGTCCGTACCACCCTTTTGAATGGCGCTCCGTACCAGCGCGGCCTGTTCGGCGCTGCCGTTGCGCATCGTATAGATCAGGGGCAGCGTGGGCTTGCCTTCAGCCAGATCGTCGCCAACGTTTTTGCCCATTTCGGCGGCGTCACCGCTGTAATCCAGCAGGTCGTCCGTCAGCTGGAATGCGATGCCGAGGGCGTCGCCATACAGGCGCAAGGCTTCGGTCTGTTCGCTGCTTGCCTTGCTGAGAATGGCGGCGCTGTGGCACGCGGCTTCAAACAGCATGGCCGTCTTGCTGCGAATGACTTCCATGTAGGTGGCTTCGTCGGTATTGGCGTCACGCACCTTGGAAAGCTGCAGCACCTCGCCTTCGGCAATCACGTTGGTCGCGTTGGCAAGGATGCGCATGACGTCCAGCTCGCCGAGGGCAACCATCATCTCGAAGGCTCGCGAATAGAGGAAGTCGCCGACCAGTACGCTCGGCGCGTTGCCCCAGAGGGCATTGGCGGTGGAGCGTCCGCGGCGCATGTCGGAGGTGTCCACCACGTCGTCATGCAGCAGGGTGGCGGTATGCAGGAATTCAATGATGGCAGCCAGCTTGTGCTGGTCCGGACCGTGCGCATCGCAGGCTCTGGCGCTGAGCAACACCACCAGGGGGCGCAGACGTTTGCCGCCGGCGCTGATGATGTAATGGCCGATCTTTTCCACGAGGGGTACCCGGGAGTGCAGTTGGTCCAGGATCAGCTGGTTGACCGCAGCAAAGTCTCCGGCGACCGGCTCGTAGAAAGGCAACGTGCTCATTGATTGCAGAATTCCAGAAAAGGTTCCGCGGCATGCTAGGTTGCGGGCCCCAAGCTGTCAAGGAACGCGGGTTTTGCGCGCATTGTGGTACTTGCTTAATGTCGGACGGTTGAGTAAAATCCGCGCCCTGAGATAAAGCATCCCTGTTTTGACAATGGCAAGGTCGACTTCGATAGGCGAAGTCACTTGCAGCCATGCCAGCCAATAACCATTCCTCTAAAGCGCTGGGTGAG
Organism: Halopseudomonas sp. L-58; assembly: GCF_056859475.1. Classification (NCBI taxonomy): domain Bacteria; kingdom Pseudomonadati; phylum Pseudomonadota; class Gammaproteobacteria; order Pseudomonadales; family Pseudomonadaceae; genus Halopseudomonas; species Halopseudomonas sp. L-58. The sequence goes on along the minus strand of NZ_JBSXON010000071.1, from coordinate 210,246 downwards.
CAGGATTACGGAGAAAGCAACATGTACGCAGTCATTGTTACCGGCGGCAAGCAATACAAGGTCGCTGAAGGCGAGTTCCTGAAAGTAGAGAAACTGGACGCTGAAACCGGCGCCACCATCGAGTTTGACAAGGTTCTGCTGGTTGCAAACGGCGACGACGTCAAGATCGGAGCCCCGGTTGTTGAGGGTGCCAAGGTGACTGCAGAAGTCAGCGCGCACGGTCGTGGCGATAAAGTTCGCATCATCAAGTTCCGTCGCCGCAAGCACCACATGAAGCGTCAGGGCCACCGTCAGTGGTACACCGAAATCAAGATCACCGGCATCTCTGCCTAAGCTGATTCAGGAGAGTAAAGACTCATGGCACACAAAAAAGCAGGCGGTTCCACGCGTAACGGCCGCGATTCAGAATCCAAACGACTTGGTGTGAAAATGTACGGTGGCCAGGCCATCGTTCCGGGCAACATCATTGTTCGCCAGCGTGGCACCGAGTTCCATCCCGGCAAGAACGTCGGCATGGGCAAGGATCACACTCTGTTCGCCAAGGTCGAAGGTGTGGTCAAGTTTGAAGTCAAAGGCAAGTTCGGTCGTCGTTACGTCAGTGTCGTAACCGCCTGATAAGCCCCAGCTTCTGAAAAGCCCTGTCTTGCGACGGGGCTTTTTTGTTTGTAGCGTATCTTTTCCAATAGCCCGTCCCGCCTGGGAAGGGGAGATAAATGAAATTTGTTGATGAGGTAGCCATTACGGTCAAGGCCGGTGATGGTGGTAATGGCTGCATGAGCTTCCGTCGCGAGAAGTTCATTCCCAAGGGTGGTCCGGATGGTGGAGACGGCGGTGACGGCGGCTCTATCTACCTTGAGGCTGATCCCAATCTGAATACGCTGGTCGACTACCGCTATACGCGCCGCTTCAATGCGCAGCGTGGCGAGAATGGTCGCGGCAGTGACTGTACTGGCGCCAAGGGTGAGGACATGGTTCTCCCTGTGCCGGTTGGTACTACCGTGATTGATGCGGGGACCCAGGAAATCATTGGTGACCTGACCGAGGCTGGACAGCGTCTGCTGGTAGCGCAGGGTGGTTTCCATGGTCTGGGTAATACCCGGTTCAAGTCCAGCGTGAATCGGGCGCCGCGTCAGACTACGCAGGGTTCGCTGGGCGAGCTGCGTGATCTGAAGCTGGAGCTCAAGGTGCTGGCGGACGTGGGTTTGCTGGGTCTGCCGAACGCGGGCAAGAGTACCTTTATTCGCTCGGTTTCTGCGGCCAAGCCGAAGGTGGCTGATTATCCGTTTACCACCATGGTGCCGAATCTGGGTGTGGTCGATGTTGGGCAGTTGCGCAGCTTTGTGATCGCGGACATTCCGGGTGTTATTGCCGGTGCTGCTGATGGTGCGGGTTTGGGGACGCGTTTCCTCAAGCACTTGTCGCGCACGCGTCTGTTGCTGCATCTGGTCGATATGGCGCCGCTGGATCAGTCCGATCCGGTGGAAGCGGTCGAAACCATTATTCACGAGCTGGGCAAGTTCAGTCCATCGCTGACCCTGCGTGAGCGCTGGCTGGTGCTGAACAAGTGCGATCAACTGCTGGAAGACGAGCAGCAGGCGATCCTGGATGATGTGGTCGAGCGTCTGGAGTGGGAAGATCCGGTTTACGTTATTTCCGCCTCCGAGCGTCTGGGTACTGCGGAGTTGGCCAAGGATGTAATGAACTGGCTCGATGAGCGTGAGCATCGTCTGGTCGAGGATGAGGAATACGCTGCCGAGATGGCTGAGCTGGATCAGCGTATCGAGGATGAGGCGCGTGCCCACATCCAGGATCTGGATGATCGTCGCGCGCTGCGCAAGCAGGGTATTTCGGCGGATGATCTGGATGACGACGACGAGGATGACGAGGACGGTCCGGAGATCTTCTACGTCCACTGATTGCTTCGAGTTGTCAGGTGAAGAGTTCCGTGGCGGCCGCCGCTGCTGCCGCGGTTTGTCTTTGGCATTTTGTTGATGGGATCAGCATGCGTGAAAAGGTAACCGGGGCCCGTCGCTGGGTGGTCAAGATTGGCAGTGCGCTGCTGACCGGCGATGGACGTGGTCTCGATCAGGCGGCGATGGCGGTATGGGTTGAGCAATTGGCGGCATTGCGTGCCTCCGGTGCGCAAGTGGTATTGGTGTCTTCCGGTGCGGTGGCGGCCGGTATGAGCCGTCTTGGTTGGTCCGAGCGACCGAAGACGACTCATGACCTGCAGGCGGCTGCTGCCATCGGTCAGATGGGGCTGGTGCAGGCCTGGGAGTCGAGCTTTCAGCGTCACGGGCTGTCGACTGCCCAGATTCTGCTGACCCATGACGATTTATCTGATCGCAAGCGTTACCTGAATGCGCGCAGCACCTTGCGTGCGTTGCTGGACCTGGGCGTTATTCCGGTTATCAACGAAAACGACACGGTGATCACTGACGAGATCCGCTTCGGCGATAACGACACTTTGGGTGCGCTGGTAACCAACCTGGTCGAGGCGGACCTGCTGGTTATCCTGACGGATCGCGACGGCCTGTTCACTGCTGATCCGCGCAGCAATCCGAGTGCCGAGCTGGTGTCGTCGGCGATGGCTGACGATCCGGCGCTGGATGCGATGGCGGGTGGCAGTTCCGGTGCGCTTGGTCGGGGCGGTATGGCGACCAAGCTGCGAGCTGCGCGCCTGGCGGCTCGTTCCGGCGCTGCGACTGTAATTGTTGGCGGACGCATTGAGCGGGTGATTGATCGTCTGCATGCGGGAGAATCGCTCGGCACGTTGCTGCTGTCGGAGAAAGGCATGCTTGCAGCGCGCAAGCAGTGGCTGGCCGGGCATTTGCAGACGCGTGGTCGCCTGTTGCTGGATGCGGGGGCGGTCAGGGCGTTGCGTTCCGGCAGAACCAGTCTCTTGCCAGTCGGTGTGACCGCAGTTGAGGGTGGTTTCCGCCGTGGTGAGATGGTGGTCTGCGTGGGGCCTGACGGGCGCGAGGTGGCGCGCGGGCTGGCCAATTACGCGGCGCAGGATGCGGCGCGTATCGCCGGTAAGTCGACCGATGAGATCGCCGGCATCCTCGGTTACATCGACGATCCGGAGATGGTGCACAAGGACAATCTGGTCCTGGTGTGACCGGTGCGGCCACGGCATGCCGTGGCTCTGCATGGCTATTACCCACCACTCGTCATTCCTGCGCAGGCAGGAATCCAGTGATGCGTCGGAGCGCGCATGGATCCTCGCCTGCGCGAGGATGACGGGGTGGGGCGGTCGCAAGGTCGCGACATGCCGTGGCTGCATCCGCGCACGCACCAACCAGCAGTGCACCAATAACCAGGGGTGCCGCCACGCGGCCGCGGCATGCCGTGGCTCTGCACGGCTATTACCCACCACCCGTCATTCCTGCGCAGGCAGGAATCCGGTGATGCGTCAGAGAGCGTATGGATCCTCGCCTGCGCGAGGATGACGGGGTGGTAGGGCGTTGGGCGGTCGTAGGGGCGCGACATGTCGCGGCGGCACTCGCGCACGGACCTGCACTTGCACCTGCACCTGCGCTTGCACCAACCAACAGTGCACCTATAGTCCGTCATTCCTGCGCAGGCAGGAATCCAGTGCTGCGTCAGAGTGCGTATGGATCCTCGCCTGCGCGAGGATGACGGGGTGGTAGGGCGTTGGGCAGTCGTAGGGGCGCGACATGTCGTGGCCGCACCCGCACCAACCAACCAACCAACAGTGCACCAATAGTCCGTCATTCCTGCGCAGGCAGGCATCCAGTGATGCGTCAGGGCGGGTATGTATCCTCGTCTGCGCGAGGATGACGGCGTGGTGGGGCGTTGGGCGGTCGTAGGGACGCGACATGTCGCGTCCGCAATATTGCGTATTTTCTGCGGGCACAAAAAAAACCGGCCAAGGCCGGTTTTTTCATTCAGCAAGAACAGCGGTATCAGGCGGCTTCAGCCATGGCCTTGATGTGCGCGTTCAGGCGGCTCTTGTGGCGAGCGGCCTTGTTCTTGTTGATGATGCCTTTGTCAGCCATGCGGTCGATGACCGGAACAGCAGCGGTGTAGGCTGCCTTGGCTTTGTCGAGGTCCTTGGCATCAATCGCCTTGACGACGTTTTTGATGTAGGTACGGACCATGGAGCGCAGGCTTGCATTGTGGTTGCGGCGCTTCTCGGCCTGCTTGGCGCGTTTCTTGGCTTGAGGTGAGTTGGCCACCGTCTTGCTCCTCAGAAAATCTGGATGAATTAGGTACAAACAAGGCCGCGTACTATGCCGCCGGTCTTGCCGATTGTCAAGCCTGTATGGGCTTGCTTGAACGGCTGTGTTGACCGGTGGTCACAGTGGCCGATGGGGCAGCATTTTACACACGTGCGGCCTGACAAGGGCAAGTGCGCGCCGCTATGATGGCGCTTTTATTTTGGTGCCATATTTCATGTCTCAACCTGCTGCTCCTGAACCTGCTGCACCCAAGGCACCAAGCCTGCTTAGATCCGGCCTTGTGGTCAGCGTCATGACGCTGCTGTCGCGGGTGCTGGGCATGGTGCGAGACATCGTGGTCGCCGCCTATTTCGGTTCGCAGTCCGAAGCGGATGCGTTCTTTATTGCATTCAAGATTCCCAATTTTCTGCGTCGCCTGTTTGCCGAGGGAGCCTTTGCCCAGGCCTTCGTGCCGGTGCTGTCGGAGTATCGCACCAAGTTCACCCTTTTCGAGGTCAGGCAACTGGTTGACCGCGTGGCCGGGACCCTCGGTCTGACGCTGGCCGGGATCACGGCGCTCGGGGTTGCCGGCGCGCCCGTCATCATCACCCTGTTTGCGCCTGGTTTTCATGGTGATGACGCCAAGCTGGCGCTGGCGACCGACATGCTGCGCATCACCTTTCCCTATCTGTTTCTGATTTCGCTGACAGCGCTGTGTGGGTCGATCCTCAACAGTTATGGTCGGTTCGCGGTTCCGGCGTTTACGCCGGTACTGCTGAACGTCTGCATGATCGGCGCGACCCTGTTCCTTACACCGTATTTTGCGCAGCCGATCATGGCGCTGGCCTGGGGCGTGTTTATCGCGGGTGTTGCCCAGCTGCTGTTTCAGTTGCCGTTTCTGGCGCAGATCAAGTTGCTGCCGGTGCCGCGGCCCAATCGCCGTGATCCGGGCGTAAAGCGCATCATGACGCTGATGGTGCCGGCGCTGTTCGGCGTGTCGGTCAGCCAGATCAACCTGTTGCTGGATACCGTGCTGGCGTCCTTTCTGCAGACCGGCAGCATTTCCTGGCTGTATTACGCCGATCGGCTGTCGGAGCTGCCGCTGGGTGCATTCGGTATTGCCATCGGTACGGTCATTCTGCCGGCACTGTCGCGCCAGCATGCCGGTGAGGACCTCAAGGCATTCGGTCGCACGCTGGACTGGGCGGTACGCATGGTGCTGCTGGTCGGTGTGCCCGCTGCGCTGGCGCTGCTGTTGCTGGCCGAGCCGCTGATTGCCACGCTGTTTCATTATGGTGCGATGACCGGCGATGACGTCAGCCAGTCGGCCGCTGCACTGCGAGCCTATTCCGTTGGTGTGATGACCTTCATGCTGATCAAGGTCCTGGCCCCTGGCTACTTTGCCCGCCAGGACACGAAAACGCCGGTGCGCATCGCCATTATCTGCATGGTCTCCAATATGGGGCTCAACCTGCTGCTGATCTGGCCGCTGCAGCACGTGGGCCTTGCGCTTGCCACATCGCTGTCGGCGCTGCTCAATGCCGGGCTGCTCTGGTGGGGGTTGCGCCGGGATGGTGTCTACCACGCGCAGCCGGGTTGGACGCGCTTCGCCCTCAGACTGTTTGCGGCAACCGCCGCGATGGCGGCGCTGCTATTGTGGATGGTGCCTGCAACGGCTGATTGGCTGGCGTGGGGCTGGCAGCGCAAGGCCTGGGAGATGACGTTGCTGGTGGTGGGCGGCATGGTGGTCTACCTCGGCATACTGTTTGCGCTGGGCCTGCGTATGCGTGACCTGCGCGGGGCACGGGGTTGAACGGCATGACGCGCAACCCCGCAAGCCTGTATACTGCGGCGTTTCGATTGACCCACCACTGACGAGCATTATGGAACTGGTCCGCGGTTTACATAACCTGCGGCCCCGGCACCGGGGCTGCGTCGCCACTATCGGCAATTTCGATGGTGTACATGTTGGACATCAGGCCATTCTGGCGCGCCTGCGTGCGCACTCCGAACGTCTCGGGCTGCCCGGCTGTGTCGTGATTTTCGAGCCGCAGCCGCGCGAGTTCTTCGCGCCTGATGCTGCACCGCCGCGGCTGACCCGCTTGCGCGAGAAGCTGACTCTGCTGCAGCACAACGGGGTGGACCGTGTGCTGTGCCTGGCGTTCAATCGCAGGCTGCGCGAGCTCAGTGCCGAGCAGTTTGTGCAACAGGTACTGATTGATGGTCTGGGGGTTCGCCACCTTGAAGTTGGCGACGACTTCCGGTTTGGCTGTGACCGTTCCGGCGATTTTGCCTTCCTGCAACAAAGCGGGATTGCGCACGGGTTTACTGTTGAGGCAGCCAATACGGTTGCCGAGAGCGGCGAGCGGATCAGCAGCAGCCGTCTGCGCCAGGTATTGGCCGAGGGCGATTTTATTCTCGCCTCGCTGTTGTTGGGGCGCCCGTTCAGCATTACCGGGCGTGTGGTTTACGGGCAACAGCTGGGACGTACCATAGGTGCGCCGACCGCCAATGTTCAGCTCAAGCGGGTCAATCCGCCGCTGCACGGCGTATACCGCGTCAGCGTTGAGCTGGATGGTGTGGTGCTCAAGGGCGTGGCCAATATCGGCAAGCGCCCTTCGGTCAGTGGGGATGGCAAGGCGCACCTGGAGGTGCACCTGTTTGATTTTTCCGGCGATCTGTATGGTCGCCGGCTGACCGTCGTTTTTCACCAGAAGTTGCGGGACGAAAAGCGTTTCGACTCGCTGGACGCATTGCAGGCGGCGATCAAGGCCGATTTTGCTGCCGCCAGGGCCCAGTGGGGTCTGTAAATTTTTCGAGAGCCTGATAGAAAATGACCGACTACAAAGCGACATTGAATCTGCCCGCCACGGATTTTCCGATGAAGGCCGGGCTGCCGAACCGCGAACCTGAGACGCTCAAGCGTCTGGACGGCCTGTACCAGCGGATTCGGGAAGTCAGCCAGGGGCGTCCGCAGTTTGTCCTGCACGATGGCCCCCCGTACGCCAACGGCGTTATTCATATCGGTCATGCACTCAACAAGATCATCAAGGACATGATCGTCCGTTCCAAGACCCTGTCGGGCTTCGATGCGCCCTACGTCCCGGGTTGGGACTGTCACGGTCTGCCGATCGAGCACAAGGTGGAAACGACCCACGGCAAGCATCTGCCGGCCGATCAGGTGCGCGCGCTGTGCCGCGAATATGCCGGCGAGCAGGTTGCGCTGCAGAAGGCCGACTTCATCCGACTGGGCGTGCTGGGTGACTGGGACAATCCCTACCTGACCATGAACTACGCCAACGAGGCGGGCGAGATTCGCGCGCTGGGCCGTATGGTTGAGCAGGGCGTAGTGTTCAAGGGCCTCAAACCGGTCAACTGGTGCTTTGACTGTGGCTCGGCGCTGGCCGAGGCCGAGGTCGAGTATCAGGACAAGAAGTCCGAAGCCATTGATGTTGCCTTCCCGGTCGAGGATGCCGACAAGCTGGCGGCGGCCTTCGGTCTGGATGCGCTGCCCAAGCCGGCCGCCATGGTCATCTGGACCACAACACCCTGGACCATTCCTGCCAACCAGGCGCTGAATGCCCACCCCGAATTCAATTACGCGCTGGTTGATACCGGTGAGCGCCTGCTGGTGCTGGCCGAGGATCTGGTTGCCGATTGTCTGGCGCGCTATGGCCTGGAAGGCCTGGTGCTCGCTACCACCGCCGGTGCGTCGCTTGAACTGATCAACTTCCGTCACCCGCTGTATGACCGCCTGTCGCCGGTTTACTTGGCTGACTATGTCGAGCTGGACGCCGGTACCGGTATCGTTCACTCGGCTCCGGCCTATGGTGAAGACGACTTCCGTACCTGCAAGCAGTACGGCATGCACAACGATGACATTCTCAGCCCGGTGCAGAGCAACGGTGTCTATGTTCAGGATCTACCATTCTTCGGCGGCCAGTTTATCTGGAAGGCCAACCCGGCCATCGTCGCCAAGCTGGACGAAGTGGGCGCGCTGCTCAAGCATCAGAGCATTCAGCACAGCTACATGCACTGCTGGCGCCACAAGACGCCGCTGATCTACCGTGCTACCGCCCAGTGGTTTGTCGGCATGGATGTGCCGGTCGCCGGTGGCGAGACCCTGCGCGAGCGCGCGCTCAAGGCCATTGAAGAGACCGACTTTGTTCCCGCCTGGGGCAAGCAGCGCCTGCACAACATGATTGCCGGCCGCCCGGATTGGTGTATCTCCCGTCAGCGTAACTGGGGCGTGCCGATCCCGTTCTTCCTGCATCGCGAATCTGGCGAACTGCATCCGCGCACCGTCGAGCTGATCGAGCAGGTTGCCCAGCGCGTGGAGCAGCAGGGGATCGATGCCTGGTTCAACCTGGATGCGGCCGAACTGCTGGGCGACGAAGCAGCCCAGTACGAAAAGATCAGCGATACCCTGGATGTCTGGTTCGACTCCGGAACGACCCACTGGCATGTGATGCGCGGCTCGCACCCGATGGGCCACGATCAGGGGCCGCGCGCCGATCTGTATCTGGAAGGCTCCGACCAGCATCGCGGCTGGTTCCACTCGTCGCTGCTGACCGGTTGTGCGATCGACGGTCATGCGCCTTATCGTGGCCTGCTGACGCACGGTTTCACGGTCGACGAGAAGGGCCGCAAGATGTCCAAGTCGCTGGGTAACACCATCGCGCCGCAGAAGGTCAACGACACCCTGGGTGCCGACATTCTGCGTCTGTGGGTGTCCTCGACCGATTACACCGCTGAAATCGCTGTGTCCGATCAGATCCTGCAGCGCAGCGCTGATGCCTACCGCCGTATTCGCAATACCGCGCGCTTCCTGCTGTCCAACTTGAGCGGCTTTGATCCGGCGACCGACGCCCTGCCGGCCGAGCAGATGCTGGATCTGGACCGTTGGGCTGTTGACCGTGCCCTGCTGCTGCAGCAGGAGATTGTCGAGGCCTATGAAACCTATCGCTTCTGGAACGTCTACCAGAAGGTGCACAACTTCTGCGTGCAGGAGCTGGGCGGCTTCTATCTCGATATCATCAAGGACCGTCAGTACACCACCCAGGCGAACAGTGTCGCGCGTCGCTCCTGTCAGACTGCGCTGTATCACATCGCCGAGGCGCTGGTGCGCTGGGTTGCGCCAATCCTGTGTTTCACCGCCGAGGAGCTTTGGCAGTACCTGCCGGGCGAGCGCAGCGAGTCGGTCATGCTCACCACCTGGTACGAAGGGCTTGAGGCGCTGCCGGAAGGGCAGGCGCTGGGTCGCGACTTCTGGGCCCAGATCATGGGCGTGAAGGAGGCGGTCAACAAGGAAATGGAAAACCTGCGCAATGCCAAGGTACTGCGTGGCAACCTGGAAGCCGAAGTCACCCTCTACGCCGATGACAGCCTGCGCGCCGCGCTGGCCCAGCTGGGCGATGAGCTGCGCTTTGTGCTGATTACCTCGCAGGCTACCCTGGCACCGCTGGCCGAGGCGGGCGAGCAGGCGGTAGAAACCGAGGTTCCAGGCCTGAAGCTGCAGATCGTCAAGTCAGACGCAGCCAAGTGTGCACGCTGCTGGCACCTGCGCGCCGACGTCGGCAGCCACGCCGCTCACCCGGACATCTGTGGCCGCTGCGTCGAGAACATCGAAGGCGCCGGTGAGGTACGCAAGCATGCCTGATGTCCGCAAGGGCAGTCTGATCTGGCTGGTGCTGTCGGCGCTGGTCATTGTGCTCGATCAGTTGACCAAATGGGTGGCTGTGTCGGAGCTGCAGCTGTATCAGCAGGTGCCGATCATCGATGACCTGTTCAGCTTCACCCTGGCCTACAACACCGGTGCCGCGTTCAGCTTTCTGGCCGACGCCAGTGGCTGGCAGCGCTGGCTGTTTGCCGTCATCGCAGTCGTTGTGAGCATAGTGCTGTGCGTCTGGCTGGCGCGTCTGGATCGCAGCAAAAAGCTTGAAGCCATCGCGTTGGCACTGATTCTGGGTGGCGCCATCGGCAACCTGTATGACCGGGTGATTCACGGCAAGGTGACCGACTTCATTCTGGTGCACTGGCAGCAGAGCTGGTTCTTCCCGGCCTTCAATATTGCCGACAGTGCGATTACCGTCGGTGCGGCATTGCTGCTGTTCGACATGTTTTTCGGCAGGAAGCCGGAGCAAAACTGACCGATGGCCCGCACACGCGGGCCCGGCTTTCCAGGCGAGATTCCCATGACAGATACACGAATTGGTCACGCGTCCGAAGTAACCCTGCACTTTACCCTCAAGCTGCCCAACGGCGATGTGGTCGATACCACCACCGACAAGCAGCCGGCCACCTTCAAGGTGGGCGACGGCAGCCTGCTGCCCGGTTTTGAACAGGTGCTGTTCGGTCTCAAGGTCGGCGACTGCCGCAGTTTCGAGATCGAGCCCGAGCGCGGCTTCGGTCCGGGTAACGAGCAGAATATTCAGACCATTGCTCGCGATCAGTTTGACGAGATGGAGCTGGAGCCGGGGCTGCTGGTGATCTTTGCCGACGCCGCCGGCGGCGAGTTGCCGGGCGTGGTCAAGCAGGTGCATGATTCGGTAGTCGAGGTTGACTTCAATCATCCGCTGGCCGGCAAGGTCATCACCTTTGACGTCGAGATCGTCGGCGTACGCTGATCGCGTCAGCTCTCGGCCCATTCTTTCGATACTCCAGCGAGGCTTTTCATGCAGATCAAACTGGCCAACCCCCGCGGCTTCTGCGCCGGTGTCGACCGAGCCATCGAGATCGTCAATCGCGCGCTGGAAGTGTTCGGTCCGCCGATCTACGTGCGTCACGAGGTCGTCCATAACAAGTTTGTGGTCGAGGATCTGCGCAATCGTGGCGCGGTGTTTGTCGAAGAAATCGATCAGGTGCCGGATGACGTGATCGTTATCTTCAGCGCCCACGGCGTGTCCCAGGCTGTGCGTCAGGAGGCGGCGGATCGCGGTCTCAAGGTGTTTGACGCCACCTGCCCGCTGGTGACCAAGGTGCATATGGAAGTAACCCGCTATAGCCGCGAAGGGCGCGAATGCATCCTGATCGGCCACGCGGGTCACCCTGAAGTCGAAGGCACCATGGGGCAGTACGACGCCAGTAACGGCGGGGCAATCTATCTGGTTGAGGACGAGGCAGATGTCGAGCGCTTGCAGGTTCAAGACCCTGAGCGCCTGGCGTTTGTCACCCAGACCACCCTGTCGATGGATGACACCGCGCGGGTGATCGACGCGTTGCGTGCGCGTTTCCCGTCGATTGACGGGCCACGCAAGGATGACATCTGCTACGCCACCCAGAACCGCCAGGATGCCGTCAAGCAACTGGCCGCGTCCTGCGATGTGGTGCTGGTGGTCGGCAGTCCCAACAGCTCCAACTCCAATCGCCTGCGCGAGCTATCCGAGCGTATGGGCACGCCTGCCTACCTGATTGATGGTGCCGAAGAGATTCAATCAGCCTGGCTGGAGGGCGCGCAGAATGTCGGCGTCACCGCAGGCGCCTCGGCACCGGATGTGCTGGTGCGCCAGGTTATCGCCCACCTGCACGCCCAGGGGGCCACCGGCGCAGAGGAGCTGGCGGGTAAGGAAGAAAACATCGTCTTCAGCATGCCGAAAGAACTGCGGGTGGTACAGCTGTAGGGGCGCGGCCTGCCGCCCGCGAATACCGTGCAGGCAAAGCGCCGGGTGCGCCAACAGCCTGCGCATCTACCTTGCGGCCACGACATGTCGTGGCCCTACGGGTATCGCAGCGCAGCCTGAGGCGGTATTGCCACCGTGTTTTCTGTTTTTGTTGTAGGGCCACAGCATGCTGTGGCCGTGTGCCGGCGCTGTTGGTTGTAGGCACACCTGGTGGTTGATGTGCGCGTGGGGCGGCCACGACATGTCGTAGCCCTGCAAAATCACGAAATATGAAACACCGCGGCGATATATTGTAGGGGCGCGGCATGCCGCGCCCGCAGGCGTTGCGCTGTCGTTGACCGGGCACTTACTGGCTGCCCTTCCACAGCCCCCTGATGGCCGCAATGCCCTGTGCGCCTGCATGGTGGGCGGTATTCAGCTCGGCCAGCGTCAGTCCACCCAGCAGGTAGGCGGGCAGGCGGCAGCGTGTCAGCAGGGCGTGGGCCTGCTCCCAGCCGAGGGGCAGAGCGTCGGGATGGGTTTGTGTGGGCAGAACCGGCGACAGCGTTACAAAATCCACTCCCAGCGCTTCCGCCATCTGCAGCTCCTCTGCGTTGTGGCAGGAAGCTGCCAGCCAGCGGTGCTCTGACAGCGGACGAACTGGCGTCGGCTGTCGGGCAAAGTTACGCAGCTGTGCAGCCGTCAGGTGCCAGCCGGCGCCTTCCATCACTGGCGCCTGATCACCCTTCAGCATAAATATGGCCTGGTCACCCCAGTGGGCCATCACCTGCTCGCACAGCGCCCGGTAGCGCGCGTCGTCCAGCTGTGTCTGGCGCAGTTGTATCAGTCGCATGCCTGCCGCAACGGCTCGGCCAATCCCGTCCAGCAGGTCGGGTTCGTCCATATCCGGAGTCACCAGATAGCGGTCAGGCAATTGCGCGGCGGTCACAATTGGCTGATTGGCCGCCGGAAAGCTGAAGTCGTTCAGCTGTTGTTCGGTTACCCAGCGCACCGGCTGCCCCTCGGCGCCATGTGCGTCGCCGCTGAAACTGCTGACTTCCCACACATCCAGACGAATCTGTTTGTCTGTGTAGTCATGCTGCAAATCGATCAACGGGCGCGCGCTGATCACGGTTATCCCCAGCTCTTCCTTCAGTTCCCTGCGCAGCCCATCGAGGCGGGTCTCGTCTGCTTCCAGCTTGCCGCCGGGAAATTCCCATAACCCGCCCTGATGTGCGTTGTCCGGGCGCCTGGCGATCAAGATCCGGCGCTGGGGGTCACGAATGACCGCCGCCATCACGTGAATGCGGCGCATGCTCAGCGCTCCGGCAAGTCGTCGGAAAAGATATCCTGCTCGTCGTCCTGACGGCCTTCAATCACGTGCTCTTCAGCCGCCCAGGCGCCCAGATCAATCAGGCGGCAGCGATGGCTGCAGAAGGGCCGTTCAGGGAAGCTGTCGTCCCAGGTGACCGGTGCCTTGCAGGTGGGGCAGTTGACCGTCAGCGTCATGCTTGGGACTCCAGCAGTTTGAGATAGCGCTGGTGCAGCGCGTCGACCTGAGCGTGTAGTGCTGCCAGGTCGCTGTCGTTGGTGAGGACGTCGTGGGCATGGCGCAGACGTTCTTCCCGCTGGGCCTGGGCCTGCATGATGGCGCGCACCTGTGCCTCGGGCACCGCATCGCGCTGAACCGTGCGTGCGAGCTGCATGGCTTCAGGCACGTCGACCACGATGATGCGCTTGGTCAGGGTGTTCTGGCCTGATTCGACCAGCAGTGGTGAGACCAGCAGTGCGTAAGGCGAGCGGGCGGACTGCAGATCGGTCATGATCTCTTCGCGAATCAGCGGGTGCAGCAACTGCTCCAGCCACTGGCGCTCCTGCGGTTCAGCGAATACCCGCTCGCGCAGGGCCGCACGATTCAGGTTGCCGTCCTCCAGCAGGATGGCATCGCCAAAGCGGTCGACAATATGGCTCAGGGCCGGCTTGCCCGGCTCAACCACAACACGGGACTTGAGGTCGGCGTCCACAACGTGGATGCCATGTTCGGCAGCAAAGCGATTGGCCGCAGCGCTCTTGCCACTGCCAATGCCGCCAGTCAGGCCTATGATCATCGGTTACGGATCCTCGGGATGGATGCCGGCTGCTGTCAGAAACCGGCGAACTGCAGATACTGGCTGGTGATTGTCTCACCCCATATCAGCGCTATCCAGCCGGCAATGGCCAGATAGGGCCCGAAGGGCAGTGGTGTGCTGTTGGCTGCACCACGTGTCTTGAGAATGATGATGCCGAGAATGGCACCCACCAGCGATGACAGCAGGATGGTCAGCGGCAGAATCTGCCAGCCACCCCAGGCGCCAAGCATGGCGAGCAGCTTGAAGTCGCCGTAGCCCATGCCTTCCTTGCCGGTGATCAGCTTGAACAGCCAATACACCGACCACAGGCTGAGGTAGCCGGCAATGGCGCCCCACAAGGCGGTATTAAGGTCGGTGTAAAGGCCGATGCTGTTGGCGATCAGGCCCAGCCACAGCAACGGCAGCACAAGGTCATCGGGCAGTAACTGGGTGTCGGCGTCGATCATGCTCAGGCTGATCAGGCCCCAGGTCAGCAGCAGCATGCCGCCGGCCGCCCAGCCAAAACCGTAGTGCCAGGCTACTACCATCGACAGCGCCGCCGTCAGAATCTCGACCAGCGGGTAGCGGGGGCTGATTGGCGCCCTGCATTGGCCGCAGCGGCCGCGCAGCAACAGGTAGCTGATTACCGGCAGGTTCTGCCAGGCCTTTATTTCAGTCTTGCAGTGCGGGCAATGGGAGTGGGGCAGCAGCAGGTTGTAGGTGTCTGCGGCAGGGTGCTTTTTGTTGGGTTCGAGCAGCTCTAGCGCCTGTTGCTGCCACTCGCGCTCCATCATGCGCGGCAGACGGTGAATCACCACGTTGAGGAAGCTGCCAACGATCAGGCCAATCAGCCCGGCGAGCAAAACAAAGGCCAGCGCGTGGCTGGCCAGATAGTTAAGGAGCGGCATGGGTCAGACAACGTTACCCAGCTGGAAGATCGGCAGGTACATGGCGACGATCAGGCCGCCGACCAGAATACCCAGCACCGACATGATCAGCGGCTCGAGCAGGGTGGTCAGGTTGTCGACCTTGTTGTCGACCTCGGCCTCGTAGTAGTCGGCCACCTTCTCCAGCATGCCATCAAGGTTACCGGACTCTTCACCAATGCCGGTCATCTGAGTTGCGAGCGACGGAAACACCTTGGTCGCGCGCATCGAGAAGTTGAGCTGGGAGCCAGCAGACACGTCTTCCTTGATTTTCATCACCGCGTTGTAGAACACCACGTTACCGGATGCCCCTGCGACCGAGTCCAGCGCATCCACAAGCGGCACACCGGCAGCGAAGGTGGTGGCCAGAGTGCGTGCATAACGTGCCACTGCCGCCTGATAGACGATATCGCCGACGATAGGCGCCTTCAGCAGGGTGCGGTCCTCGAAATCACGGAAGGCCTTTGATCGTTGATGGGCTTGTGAGTAGGCGTAACCGATAGCAATTATCAGCACCAAGGCGACAAACCACCATGACTGCAGCCACTCGGATAGTCCGATCACAAACAGGGTAAAGGCCGGCAGTTCGGCGCCAAAGTTGGCGAACACTTCCTGAAATGCTGGCACAACCTTCAGCAGCATGACCGCCGTTACGATCACCGCCACCACAATCACCGCGATCGGGTAGGTCATGGCCTTCTTGATCTTGGCCTTGAGTGCCTCGGTCTTTTCCTTGTAGGTCGCGATGCGATCAAGCAGGGACTCCAGTCGGCCAGATTGTTCGCCCGACTCAACCAGGTTGCAAAACAGATCGTCAAAATACTTGGGGTGCTGGCGCAGGGAGTCTGCCAGTGTGTTACCGGCGGCAACGTCTGTCTTGATCTGCGTGACCAGTTTGCCAACGCTTGGGTTCTCTGCACCTTCGGCAATGATCTCAAACGCCTGAATGATGGGGACACCAGACTCCATCATGGTTGCCAGCTGGCGGGTGAAAAACGCAATATCCAGCGGCTTGATCGGTTTTGGCCGCTTGCCGAACAAGGTTGATTCGCGCTTGATTTTTGTGACCAGAATGCCCTGCTTGCGCAGCTGGGTTTTAACCAGTGCAGCGTTCTCGCCCTGAAGCACGCCGTCGATCCGGGTGCCCTTGCGATCCTTGCCCTCCCACTTGAAGGGGTAGAGTTTTTCTTCCTTGGCCTTCCTGGCGGCGGGTTTCTTTCTCAGTGTGGCTTGTTGCGCCATGACTTAATCCTTGGTCACTCGGTTGACTTCCGCCAGGCTGGTCACACCTTCTTCCGCCTTCATCAGCGCGGATTGGCGCAAGTTTCGGAAACCCTCACTCTGGGCTACGTCGGAAATCTGAATGGAGTTGCCGTCCTCCATGATGATGCGCTGCATCGCAGGAGTGATCTTGACGACCTCATAGATACCAACACGACCTTTATAACCGTCTTTACAGTTTTCGCAACCCACAGGGCCGTAAATTGTTATGCCTGCATCAATTTTTTCCGGCGTGAAACCTTCTTCCAGCAGCACCTCACGGGGCACGTCCATGGGCACCTTGCAGGACTTGCAAAGCCTTCTTGCCAAGCGCTGGGCTATGATCAGGTTGACCGAGGTGGCGATGTTGAACGAGGGCACACCCATGTTGCGCAGACGGGTCAGCGTCTCGGCGGCGCTGTTGGTGTGCAGGGTGGACATTACCAAGTGCCCGGTCTGGGCGGCCTTGATCGCGATTTCGGCGGTCTCAAGGTCGCGGATCTCGCCCACCATGATGATGTCCGGGTCCTGACGCAGGAAGGCGCGCAGCGCCTGGGCAAAATCCAGACCCTGCTTGGGGTTCACGTTGACCTGGTTGACGCCTTCCAGGTTGATTTCGACCGGATCCTCGGCGGTGGAGATGTTGCGCTCCATGGTATTGAGGATGTTCAGGCCGGTATACAGCGATACGGTTTTGCCCGAGCCGGTCGGGCCGGTAACCAGAATCATGCCCTGCGGCCTGGCAAGGGCCGCCATATACATCTGCTTCTGATCGTCTTCATAACCCAGCGCGTCGATACCCATCTTGGCGCTTTCGGAGTCGAGAATACGCAGCACCACCTTCTCGCCCCACAGCGTTGGCAGGGTATTAACCCGGAAGTCGATGGCCTTGCTTTTGGAAATCTTCAGCTTGATGCGGCCATCTTGCGGCTTGCGGCGCTCGGCCAGGTCCATGGACGACATCACCTTCAGGCGCGCAGCAATGCGCACGCCCAGCTGCACGGGAGGCTTGGCAACCTCGTGCAGCACGCCGTCGGTGCGGAAACGCACACGGTACATCTTTTCGTAGGGCTCAAAGTGCAGGTCAGATGAACCCATGCGCACGGCATCGAGCAGCATCTTGTTGACGAAGCGAACTATGGGCGCGTCGTCGGCGTCAGTGCCTCCGTCCGCACGGTCTTCATCCTTGACCGATTGAACGTCCAGCTCGTCCAGATCTGCATCGCCAATATCGCCCAAACCACCGGTTGGGCTGTCGAGGTATTTTTCGATCGCGCTCAGCAGCTTGTCATCTTCGACGATCACAGCGTCGGTCATCAGGCCGGTGTGGAACTGCACATCACTGAGGGCCTGCTGATTTGTTGGATCAGAAATGGCCAGATACAGGCGTGAGCCGCGCTTGAACAGCGGCATCACATTGTGCTGACGCACCAGCTTCTCGCTGACCAGCTCCTTGGGCTGAGCTTCCTTGTCCAGCGCGCTGAGGTCGAAGTAGGGGTAGCCGAACTCTTCAGCGCAGGTCATTGCCAGCGAGCGGGCATCTGCCAGCTTCTTCTGCACCAGATGGGTAATCAGCGGAATCTTGTCCTGACTAGCCTGCTGGCAGGCTTTTGCGGCCACGTCGGCCTGAATAAGGCCTTCCTGCACGATGCGCCGTGCGAGCCCTGAAAGAGCGGGGGTTTCCATGTGGCAATAGTCCTGAATTTCAAAAACGTCAATGCTGCAGACTATAGTACAGACACCGCCGGGATTGAACTGTCCGGGTGGGCCTGCTGTGCGTGGGTTATCAGTAAGCGACCTGCGTCGGGTGAAGTGAAGTGACAAAAAATGTCACTTTCTGTCGTGCGCTGTCTTGTCGGAGACGTCCAGAAGATTGGTATGTTGCGGTGCACGGGCCGCAATACGGCGCTTTTCCTGTTGGTCCGGTTCTTGCTTTGATCTTGGTAGCCGCATGGCTATTTCACTTAAAGGAGTAAACACATGAAAGCACAAAAGGGTTTCACCCTTATCGAACTGATGATCGTAGTTGCAATCATCGGTATTTTGGCTGCTATTGCACTGCCGGCGTATCAGGATTACACCAACCGCGCCAAGGCGTCTGAAGTCGTTCTTGCTGCCAGTAGCGCTCGCACTTGTGTGAGTGAAATGGTCCAGTCGGGCGAAACCACCTATTCTACCTGTGACTCATCCCCAAATAGTCAATATGTTGCTACCGTAACCGTAAATGCCTCCGGCATCATTCTGGCTACCGGTCAGGGGGATATGGCAGGCTTCAATATCCAACTGGCGCCGACTATTTCTAGTGGCTTTATTCAAAAATGGGAATGCACCGTGGCTCTTGGTAATCAAAATTGGGCGCCGAGTACTTGTCGCTAATCTGAGACGTTGTTTAGTCTAAGGCAGGCCTTTATCGGCCTGCCTTTTTTTTGGGAGAATATAAGAGGGTTTGTATGGGGGTTGTAATATATCTGATTTTTATGTTTCTCCCTGTATTGTGTGATTTATGGTTCTCGCGTAGCTATTGGGGTGAGGCGGTTAGTTTGGTGGAGCGATCGGCTTCTCCCTATGTGTTTTTTGCGTTTGGCTGGTATGTTTTTGTTGTGCTGTTTTTATATTTGGGGGCGTATTTTTTTTATAGGATGGTACTGCTTTCCTTATTTGGCAGGGTAGCGGCTATCCGCTCCTTTGAGGTGTTAGCTTCACTTGTCTTTGTTATATATATACACGCTGTTAGCATCTTTGTTTTTCCTGGTTCGTTTTTTAGTGGCGCTATCGGATATGTAAGTCGTCCTGACCTGATTTTTATTGTCGGCTCAGTTTTGGGTTTGTTTCTTGTTTTTTATTGGCTGTTGTTGTCAGTTAAAAATATTGTTTTGTTGGTTTTTGTTGTGGTTGCTTTTTTTGTTCCATATTTGTTTGTGCATGATGGTGGAGGTCAGAAGGCTCAAGAGCGCAAGAATGTTATATTAATTGGCGTGGACTCTTTGTCTGCGCATGCATTGGAAGATGGCCAGTCGTTGCTGCCAAATATGACAAAGCTGTGGATGGAAGGAGTATCCTTTCGGCGAGCCTATACGAATATTGGTAGAACTTACCCCGCTTGGGTCACGCTTCTCACTGGCGCAGGAATACAAAGCCACAGAGCGTATTTCAATTTGAGTGACAGAGAATGGTCGGCTAATGCTGATAGTATTCTTGTGAGTCTAAGGCGCGAAGGCTACTACAGTGTTTTGGGTATAGATGAAAGGCGTTTTAATAATATGGGGGAAGAGTTCGGTTTTGATGTCGTGGTCGGTCCTAAATTTGGTGCGCCCGACTTTGTTGTTCAAGCTCTTGTAGACAACCCGTTAGCTAATTTGCTCTTGCAGTGGAGAGGAAGTAAGTGGGTTTTACCTTGGAGCTGGATGAATGTGGCTGCTCACTCCGGATATAGGCCAGAAAAATTTGTGGACGAGGTTGTCGCTGCGTTGCCTGGTGGCGAAAAACCTGTCTTCTTGGCGGTGCACTTCGAGTCAGCACACTTTCCATTTAATGTTCGTGACAACAGTCATGTAGTTCGATCTATGGCTGACAAATATACTGCGGCGCTGTCTAGTGTAGATGTCCAAGTGGGTATGTTGTTGACCCAGTTAAAGAATCGAGGGTATCTGGATAATGCGCTTGTGGTATTTCTTTCTGATCACGGCGAGGCAATGGGGGAATATGAAGGTAGTGTTAGCTTTGGTGAGGATGTGTTTCTGGTTCAGAGCTACGGTCATGGTACGGACTTGTTAAGTGATCATCAAAATAGAATTCCGTTATCTTTTGCTACATATATTGATGGGCAAATGGTTGTTGACCAAGAAGCGCGAATGGATCACGTTTCATTGCAAGATGTTCGATCGATGGTTGAACGCTATTTGGCTAGCGGCCAAGTAAGCGTTAGCGAGGCTGCTCATCCATGCTTCTTTGTCGAGACAGGGCTGCGGATGGAAAGTGCTCGTAATTACGAAAATCTTAATCAGATTACTGTTGCAAGGGAGGCAGAGGAGTTGTACCGGCAGCGTTCCGGGATTTTGGTTTTGAAAGATTCGGCTGTAAATAGGCAGCTTGCAAAAAAGGATGTCGGATATAGATGTGCTCATAAGTTGGTTTGGTACTCTTATGAGAAGGATCGGGTTTATGGCGTTGACCTTTCGGATGTAGGGGAGGTATTGGGGCCCAGCAAAGTAACTCCGCAAGAAGAGGGATTGGTACGTTCCTATCGTCAAAATTATCTGAAAATAGCTGAGAGCGGTATGCATGACCGTTGATAGAGATAAAGTCTTTGATTTCTTATCTGTGATAATCGCCTGTTTTTTGTTGGGGTTGGCTACAGTTTGTTTCTATGGAACAGGTTGGTTGACTTATGCATTGATTTTGGCAGGTGTCCTTCTGGTGCTTTTTTTGTTATTTGAATGTGCTCCCGGAAGGGTGAATCTTGTTATTTTTATGTTTTTTACATTTATTTTTTTGTTGATGCACTTTTTTTCATGCTTGGAAGGAGAGAGTTTTCTCTCTTGGTCGCGCTCTGTCCATTTTCTTTCGGTGTTTGCATTTTTATATTTTTCCAGTCGTTTGGCGGTTGGAAAAGCAGAATCTCGCGGGTTGGTTTTTTTTATGACCGCTGCGATCCTTTTTATTCCGTTACTAAATTATCAGTCTTTGCATATTTCTGAGCTTCAGATATTTATTATTCAGTTTGTTTTTGTGTCTGTTTCTTTTTTGTTTTTGCGTGACGCTGCTTGCGACTCTCTTCCGTTTTTTGCATTTGTTTTATTTGTTTTTTTTGTCATGCTATTTTCTAATTGCATGGCCTCGGCAGTTGATGGAGTGCGCGCTTCTGGACTCAGGGTTCTTTACATGCTTGGGCATTTTATGTTTGCCTTTTCTGTCTATGGAGTACTTCGTACGTTTCGCTGGGATATTTTTTTATTTTTCCCTCCGGTTTGTCTTTCGTTGCTGGTGTGTCTGTTTTCAGTTTTATCTTTATGGTTTTCTCTAGAGTTTCCTCGGGATTACAACTGGGTAGGTGAGTCGCCATTGTTTGGTAATATAAGGCATATGGGGTATTTCCTCTGCTTTTCTACTGTCTTTTTTGTGTGTTCTCTTTTTTGGTTTAGAGTTAATTTGTTTTTTTCGTTTCTTATGTGTTTTTTAAGTTTTTCCTTGCTTTTTTGGAATGGTGGTCGAGGTGCTGTTTTGTCTGTTTTTATTGGTTCAGCTCTTGTCGCTTTTTTCGCCGGATTTCCATTTAGTAGAATTTTTGTGTTCTTGGTCGCCGTGTTGGCTTCTCTATTAGCATCCGCTCTTTTTTATGTTAACTCCCCAGGTGTTGGATGGTTGAACTGGATCGTTAGGGTTAAGGGTGCTGACTCTATGGATGCTCTCAGTTCCGGTAGGCTTGAAATATGGTCTTACATGATTCCATATATTAAAGAAAGAATTTGGTTGGGCTGGGGGGGGGATGGTTTTGCCAGCGTATGGAGAAGCTCAAATCTGGTTCAGGCTCATAACGGATTTTTCCAGCTCTTAATTGAGTGGGGGGTCCTGGTTGCCTGCGCTATAACTATCTTTATTGGGGTTTTGCTACTTAAAGGTATTAAAGCCGTGCCTCTTGCGCGGGGTGAGGCGAGGACCTATTTAGTCGTTGGTTTAAGTGTTAGTGTGTCTATGCTTACTCTTTCAATGTTTGATGGTGTTTTTTACTATGGTGCGCCTGGTACTAGTCTTGCGCTGGGGTTGGCTTTATTGTCTGCTGGTGTTTCCATTAGTAGGCTGGAGCGTTGTTCTGACTTTTCAGCTAAGTCTTAATTTATAGCTTCTACCTAAGCAGTTTCTCTGAGTTCAAGAAGTAATCTGGTGGCGGTCTGTGCTGTTGAAGATAAAACAAATGTAGTTAGGCGCTTCTAACCCTTGCCAGTATTGCAGCTTTAAAGTAATTCTCGCCGGCATCGCTATGCTTTCGCTAGGCCGAGTGTTGTCGTTTAGGCATGTTTAGAAAGCCAGCGTCCCGGTATTAACTAGGTTGCTGCGTATGTTGTCTTCAGTTGGTTTTTTCGAACGACTTTTCCCTTACGCCACAACATCCATTCCCCCGGCTCATAGGCCTGCCAGTGTTCGTTGCTGGTCAGCGGTTCGGTGGCAATGACGGAGACGACGTCGTTGGCGGTGGTGTGCTGTTTGAAGTCGACTTCCAGTTCCAGGTCGCTGAGCTGTGCCGGGCCGAACGGTGCGCGGCGGGTGATCCAGTGGAGTTTGCTGGTGCACAGGGTGAACAGCCAGTCGCCGTTGCTGAGCATCAGGTTGCAGACGCCAAGCTTGAGCAGTGGGGCGCAGCAGTCGCTGAGTGTTCGAGTCAGGTCTTCGAGCGCAGGCGGTGCGGTGTAGCGGCTTGCCAGGGTGTTGAGCAGGTGACAGAAGAGGCGTTCGCTGTCGGTGTCGCCGACGGCGGTGTAGGGCTCGGTTGACGGAGTGAAGTCGGTCAACTGGCCGTTGTGGGCAAAGGCCCAGTATTGGCCCCAGAGCTCGCGGGTGAACGGGTGGGTGTTGGCCAGGCTGACGCCGCCGACATTGGCCTGGCGGATATGGCAGATGACGTTCTCGGATTTGATCAAAAATCGCGACAAACCCCTTCCTTCAGGTAGGGGAAGGATAGCGGGGCCGGTGTAACCGGCCTTGTTTTAAATGCTGGTTGTATATACAGTTAAATCATGATCAGACGCCAGGCGTACAAGTTCCGAATCGAGCCAACCGGCGAGCAGCGGCGCAAGCTGCAGCAATTCGCCGGCATGACGCGCTTCGTTTTTAACAAAGCTTTGGCAATCCAAAAGGAGAATCATGAGGCTGGCGGGAAGTACATTCAGTACGTGCCGATGGCCAAGCTTTTGACCGCCTGGCGCAACGGAGATGAAACCCCGTGGCTGAAAGATGCCCCTGTTCATCCATTGCAGCACGCGCTCAAGCACCTCGACCGCGCCTACAAGAATTTTTTCGAGAAGAGGGCTTCATTCCCGACCTTCAAGAAACGCGGGCGCAGCGACAGCTTTAGATTCCCTGACGGCAAGCAAATCAAGCTGGATCAGCAACAGGAGAAGATCTTTCTTCCGAAGTTGGGCTGGCTGGATTACCGCCGAAGCCGAAAGGTTCAGGGCCTGGTCAAAAGCGTCACTGTCAGCCAAAAATCTGGCCACTGGTACGTTTCAATCCAGACTGAGCGCAAGGTGGCAGAGCCCTGCCACCCTGCCGCGACAGTGGTTGGGATCGACCTGGGTGTAGTTCGTTTCGCAACCCTGTGGGACGGCCAGAAAGAAACGGTTATCTGGCCGCTGTCGAGCTTCAAGCGACACGAAGTTCGCCTGGCCAAGGCTCAGCGCCAGATGTGCCGCAAAACCAAATTCAGCAACAACTGGAAGCGCGCCAAGGCTCGTGTCCAGCGGATTCATGCCCAGATTGCCAATACCCGCAACGACTTCCTGCACAAGACCTCGAACGCCATCAGCAAAAGCCACGCGATGATCGTTATCGAGGATCTGCAGGTCAAAAACATGAGTCGCTCGGCCAGCGGGAGTCCGGCTGAGCCAGGTCGTAACGTCAGAGCCAAGTCTGGTCTGAACAAGTCGATCCTGGATCAGGGCTGGGGCGAATTTGGTCGCCAGCTCGACTACAAAACCGACTGGAAAGGCGGCTGGCTGGTGGCGGTGCCACCGGCCAATACCAGTCGCGAGTGCCCGGCCTGTGGCCACATTAGCGCAGAAAACAGAAAGTCCCAGAGCGTGTTCATCTGCGTAGCCTGCGGCCATACCGAGAATGCGGATTTGGTGGCTTCGAAGAATATCCGAGGGCGTGGATTGAATAGCCCAAAGGTCAGGACAATTGGCCGGATCGCCTGTGAAGTGAGTGGTGTGGTAATGCCGCCAGCAGCAGGAACCCATCGAAGCGAGCAGCCGACTCACGTCGACTGACGCAGTAGGGAATCCCCTTCCTTTCCGGCGAAAACCGGCGCCTAACAAGGTGAGGTGGGGGAGGATGTCAACGGGTATTGCTCGATCAGACTGGCGATGGCGGAGCTGTGGCAAGGGTTGGCGTCGTGAAAGCAGCGCAGACCCTTGCCCTCATAGAAGGCGCCCTGTGGCCGCTTTAAGGAGTATTGGCAGAAGCCTGTCAGCCTTCTGGTGCGCGCTATTTTCGAGGTCGTTGCTCAGCGTTATCGGCTATCGTCATGCTCGCCCCCGATTTTCATTATCATTCCTGTTTCCGGCCTGATCAGCCCATTAAGGGTATCGAGATAGCCTTGTCGGATAGCCTCCCCACCTGCCGCTGTTCTGATTTCCATCCAGCTGCCAACCGATCGGGTCAGCGGCATCCACAGACTGGCAAACCGCTGCATTAGCTCGGCCGGGCCCAGTGCCTTGCTGCGCTGTGCCCAGTAACCGGGGGCAAAGAAGACTTCGGGCTTGGCGCCGGGCAGGTTCTTTTCCGTTTTGCGCTGATCCCAGTGCGCGGCTCCAACCAGCGAGCTGAAGGTCAGGTTGTCACCCAGGTGGGTGTGGACATCTGCCAACAGTCCCCCGTTGCCGGCGAAGTCGACAAGTACGCTCGGGATCGATACATCGAGCTGGTCGAGCTGGTCGAGCTGGTCGTAGGCGATGGTCTGATCGTAGTAGCCGAGCCCGGCGACAAAGCTGACGTTGCCGGCGGAGGTCAGGGCGACGATGCGTTGGGGCTTGCCGCCTCTGCTGGCGCGCTGGTGCTGAAGCATGAATGCCAGACCCAGCGCGGTCTTGCTGGAGGCGCTGGTCAGGATGATTTGCTCAGCGCCGAAGCAGTCATTTTCCTGCAGAAAATCATCCAGCAGGAATGAGGTCAG
This sequence comes from Halopseudomonas sp. L-58, assembly GCF_056859475.1. Lineage (NCBI taxonomy): Bacteria > Pseudomonadati > Pseudomonadota > Gammaproteobacteria > Pseudomonadales > Pseudomonadaceae > Halopseudomonas > Halopseudomonas sp. L-58. The sequence continues at coordinate 185,283 of NZ_JBSXON010000071.1, read as the reverse complement.
CAGCAACGGGCGCAGCAGCATCTGCAGCGCTTCCAGCTCCGGGCGATAGGCCGGATCGGTGGCGGTGATCTGGTACTGGTTATAGGCCAGCGCCAGGTGACTGCGGTGGTCTGCTGTGTCGGTGAAGCTGCTGGCGGTGAGGTTGCCTGGGCGCACGCGCAGCTGTCCGGCCATCGGCAGGTATCCATAGACCCGCGTGCCAACTGCAATGTCCGGGTGGCGGCTGGCGCTGACATCGGCAAACCCCCACACCGGCACCTGGCCCCAGGGGGCTTCGGCCGGGAAGAAGTCCCAGTAGCCGAATCGGTCGCCCAGCGTTGCGTAGGTGATGTTGTTTGCTGTGAAGGCGAAGTGGTCAATGTCCAGCAGCACCTCGCCGTCCTGCAGGTCTTGCTCTTGCAGTCTGGGCACCTCCTGCAGGGTGCACTCGTGGATGTTGCCTTTGTTAACCAGCAGGCGGGTGCAAGTGGTGGTCATGGTCTGGTCCGTGGGCTGTGATGTCAGACCCTAGCTTGCCGCGATAGCGCTGCACGGTCAGCGTTCAATCATCGTTCAAATGCCGCCTGATAAGAGGGCACGATTGGGGTGCTCATCGATGTCCTGCACTGCAATGATCACTTTTACGTTTTGACTCGATATCCATTCTGATTTTTTCGCTTTTCAACGGAATGCGTCTGGCATGAGGGTCACAAGAATAAGGGTGTTTAGCGTCCTATAAACGGTCGTATTTTTCTGTGACTTATTGGTCACAAAATTGCATTATCCTGTTTTGGATCAACTAAAAGCGTTCGCTGTTTGTTTATAAAGGTGGTGCGTTTTTCAATTTTGATTCGTTTTGTTGGTATCCGTGTTCAAAGCCTGATCTGTGTAGTACGTGGCGCATACACCCAATCGGTATGAGGATCTCTACCATGAAGCAGCTGACCCCGATGGACTCCCACTTTTTCTATTTTGAGGCGCCCAACCAACCCATGATGATTGGGAGCCTGTGGCTGTGCGATCAGAGCACTGCCCCTGGTGGCCTGGTGCGTCACAAGGACATCCTGCAGTACGTTTCCGATCGTTTGAACACGACTTCGTACTTTCGTCGCCGACTTGAGAAGGCGCCCTTTCAGCTTGATGACCCGTATTGGCTGGATGACGAGAATTTCGATCTGGAGTATCACGTGCGCCATGTTGGCCTGCCGCAGCCGGGTGACTGGCGGCAACTCTGCATCTTCACCGCGCGGACCATGTCGCGCAGCGTAGATATGGAGCGTGCGCCCTGGGAGATCTACATCATTGAAGGGGTCAACAACGTGGAGGGCGTTCCGCCGAACAGCTTTGCGGTGCTGATTCGGTTCCATCACGCCTATGTGGATGGCAAGGCCAGCCTTGAACTGACAACCGCAATGATGGAAGAAACCGCAGATCACGAGTATGGCCGGCGTGACCGGGTTGAAGTGGCCGAGCGGGCGCCGACCCGGCTGGAAATGTGGTCGCGCACGACGCCGCGGATGATGGGGCAGGCGTGGCGCAGCATGCGCGCCGGGCTGACCGCCGGACGCAAGAGTATCGAGCTGGCCCGCCGCTTGCGCTCCGAGGCCAAGCCGGAACAGCGTCGGGTTCCGCGTACCATCTTCAACGTACAGATATCACCCCACCGCTCCTATGGTGCGCTGACCTGGAATATTCCCGAGCTTAAACGCATGCGGCAGTTGTGCCCGGGCGCCACGCTGAATGATGTGGTTATCTCCATCATCGCCGGGGGCATGCGCCGTTATCTCTCGCATCACAACCAGTTGCCCGCCAGCGAATCGCTGGTGGCCATGTGTCCGGTTTCGGTCCGGCCAACTGAGGCGATGAAGGATTGCGGCAATCTGATTTCGGCGATGTTTATCGGCATCGGAACCGACATTGGCGAGCCCCTTGAGCGTTTGTCTGCGGTGCGCCGTCGCACGGCGCGCGGGGTGCCGCTGGCGCGCGATGTGCTGTGCGACCTCAATAACGCCGTCGGCGACATGATGCCGCCCTATGTGCGCGCCCTGGGTGCCTGGCTGCAGAACAAGTCGCGGCTGGCAAGCACGGTGCCGCTGGTCAATACCCTGATCACCAACGTGCCCGGGATTCCCGGTCTGGTGCCGCGCTATTTTGCCGGTGCGCGCATCGTCAACGTGTTTCCGCTGGCACCGGTCAGCGACGGAATGGGCATCAGCCACTGCCTGACCGGTATCTACGATGATCTTAATGTCGGGGTTCTGGCAGACCGCAATATCGTCTCGGATATGGATTTCTACATGAGCTGCATCCAGGCGTCGACAGAGGAATACCGCGCGTTGCTGGCCGAGCTGGAAAAAACCACAGCGGCCTCCATGCCCGCGCGGGTCGAAGCGCCGAAACCGGCAACCAATGAACAGGAGGAGGCCGAGCCGGATGCGGAGAAAAAACCCAAGCTGGCTGCGGCAGGCCGGGCGAAGGCTGCTGCCAGGGCGTCCGAGTCGACGGTCTCCGAAACGAAGGGCGCCAAGTCGGCAGGCGCGGCCTGACGCTGCAAGGTAACTATTGGTGAGGCGCCTGCGGGCGCCATGGGAGTGGAATATGGTGGTCAATCTCTTTCAGCGTGGCACGGGCAAGGCGCTGTTGCAGTCGATGGAAAAGGCAGAAAGCTATGAGCAATGGAGTGAGCTGGCTGCTGCCTGGGATCACGAGGAGGGACTGGACGACTGGAAGCAGGATGACGCGTGCGAGAGCTATGACTACCGTTCGATTCGTCAGCGCCTGGATGTTCTTCGCGATCTGCGTTTTCGCAAGGATTACCACCAATTGCTGTTTGTGCTTAACGAGGGCGTTCATGGCAACCTCGGTGGTATGGGCAAGCCGTCGCTGTATAACAAGGCCCGGCTTGGGACCAAGAATCTCATTACCCGCTACATCGACGAACTGTGCGGCGCGCTTAACGACCTGAACGAGGTGGATGACAAGATCATCTCGTTGGCAGAAAAGCAGGATTTCTTCCTGCGTGCTAGTCACTGTAACGGGCGGACCGCGCTGATGCTGAGTGGCGGCGCCGTACTTGGCTTCTTCCACGCCGGTGTGCTCAAGGCGCTGTTCGATCAGGGGCTGCTGCCCGAAATCATCTCCGGCAGCAGCGCCGGTTCCATCCTTGCCGCCACCGCCTGTACCCACGTTGATGAGGAGCTGCGCGAGCGGCTGAGCCTCGACAACCTGCATCATGAAGTAGAGCAAACCAGCGCGATTCGGCCGTCTCTCAGCCTATTTGGTGGCGGTCGGGCGATGGATGCCGACAACCTGCGCGACTACCTGGCCAAGATCATCCCGGACCTGACCTTTCAGGAAGCGTTTGAGCTGACCGGTCGCAAGCTCAATATCACTGTTACCGGGTTGTCGACCCAGCAGGCCCCGCGTCTGCTTAACGCCATTACCTCGCCCAACGTGCTGATTCGCTCTGCGGTTACAGCCTCATGTGCGATCTACGGCATCTACCCGCCGGTAACGCTGATGTGCCGCAACGCAGCGGGCGAGACGGTTCCCTACCTGCCGGGTATGAAATGGATCGACGGCTCCTTTGCCGATGATCTGCCCGCCAAGCGTCTAGCACGCCTTTACGGCGTCAATCACTTCATCTCCAGCATGACCAACCCGGCGGCGCTTGCCATCACGCCCGACCCGGATGCGCCGCGCAACCGGCTGCGCAATCTGGCTCATTTTCAGGCGCGCTTCCTGAAAATCGGTGCCGCCGAAGCCATGCGCTTCAGCCGCGATAACGTCCGAATCAAGTCGCCGGTGCTCAGTCTGATGCAGCATCTGACCTACGGCGTGCTGGCACAGGAATATACGGCAGATATCAATATCTTCCTGCGCAACCGCTGGGATCACCCGCTGCGGCTGCTGGCACCACCAAGCCGCGAAGCGATGCATCGCCTGATCCATGAAGGCGAGCGTTCCACCTGGGAGAAAATCGAAATGGTCCGCAACTGCACCGCCGTCAGCCGGACGCTGGATACCATCCTGCACACACGCGGTTGGGAAAAATAGGGTTACATCGCGCTGTGGCTGAGGGGGCGGCTGGTGTTGGCTTGAGCCGCCTTGGCGGAGACGCCGTTGGCTTACTCCGCCCTACATTACAGCGTCAGCCCGTAGGGCGGAGTAAGCGCAGCGTCTCCGCCGTGGTGCCCGTACTTGGCGTTGCTCACGGGCGATTGCCCTGTGCGCCGGTTTAACTGCCTTTGCCTTGCGTCGGAGCTGCAACATGCTTCGACCACATGCCGGTGGGATTTTGGTGTGAGCCGACCGCTTTTCATTCGCTGGCTGGCTGCGCACAATGTGGGCCTTGCACCGTTCGGAATCCGAAATGCCCATGACTATCGAAGACAAGCCGCTGGCCGGCCGCCGTATTGCTGTACCCGAGAGCAGGGAGCTCGACCTGTTCGCTGACATGCTGATCAAGCGCGGCGCTGATGTGCTGCGTTGTCCGCTGGTATCGATCCACGATGCGCCTGACCCGCAGCCGGTGCTGGCCTGGATGCGTGAGCTGATTGAGCAGCCCTTTGATCAGGTGATTCTGCTGACCGGTGAGGGCTTGCGGCGCATGCTGGCGCTGGCTGAGCGTCAGAGCGACGGGTTGCGTGACGCCTTTGTTGCAGCGCTTGGGCCGATCCCCAAGCTCACCCGTGGGCCGAAGCCGGGTGCGGCGTTGCGCAAGGTGGGGCTCAGGCCGGATCGCGTTGCGGTGGCGCCGACCACCGAGGGCGTTATCGAGACGCTCAAGGGCGAAAACCTGCAGGGCGTGCGTATCGGTGTGCAGTTGTACGGCACGGACCCCAATACGCGCCTGGTCGATTTTCTGACCGGCGCGGGCGCCCAGGTTAAAACCGTTGCGCCCTATATCTATGCCGACGACGTTGAAGACGCGCAGGTTGATCGACTGATCGACGCGCTGCTGGCTATCGAAGTGGACGCCATCGCCTTCACCAGTGCAACCCAGGTGCGTCGACTGCTGCAAATTGCCAAACGTCGTGATGACGGCGAGGCAATGCTGCTGTCGGCACTGGAACGGATCAAGGTGGCGGCGGTGGGGCCGGTGGTTGCCGATGAGCTGCGAGAGCGGGGCATCAATGTGGACCTGATGCCAGAGAGCAGCTTTTTTATGAAGCCGCTGGTGCGCGAGCTGGTGAAGGTGTTGGGCTGACCGCTTCAGGGCCCGGCTGGTGGCTGCAGCATCCGCCATTGATTGGCTTCCCTTTGCAGGATGCGCCGCGCTGAACGGGCTGCTGGCACTTGTCAGCCGGTGCCCGCGCGGCAACAATGCAGGCTTGTCTGAACCCCGCGAGCCCAAGGAAGCTGGATGACCAACGAATCCACCGCGCTACGACTTTCCCCGGACCAACTTACCGCCCCCATCGACCTGGACAGCCTCGGCTTCACGACCACCGACGATCTGGAACCTTTCCGTGGCATTCTCGGCCAGGAGCGGGCAGTCGAGGCCCTGCAGTTCGGTGTGGCCATGCACCGGCCGGGCTACAACGTGTTTGTCATGGGTGACCCGGGAACCGGCCGTTTTTCCTATGTGCAGCGCTATCTGCGCGCGGAGGCCAAGCGCCAGGTCACCCCGCAGGACTGTGTCTACGTCAACAACTTCGATGAGCCCCGTGAACCCTGGGTGATCAGCCTGGCACCCGGTTCTGCCGGCGAGCTGATCGAGGCGATCGACCGTTTTATCGACAATCTGCTGGCAACCTTCCCCGCGGTGTTTGAGCACCCGGCCTATCAGCAGAAGAAAAGCGCCATTGATCGTGCCTTCAACCAGCGCTACGACCGGGCGATTGATTCGGTAGAGCGCCGCGCGCTGGAGAAAAACATCGCGCTGTACCGTGACTCGCAGAATATTGCCTTTACGCCGATGAAGGAGGGCAAGGCGCTGGACGAGGCCGACTTTGCCCAGTTGCCGGAGGAGGAGCGCGAGCGCTTCCACAGCGATATTTCCGAGCTTGAGGAAGTGCTGAACGAAGAGCTCGCCAGCCTGCCGCAGTGGAAGCGCGAGTCGAGCAATCAGCTGCGCGAGCTCAACGAGCAGACCATCACCGAAGCCCTGCAGCCCCTGCTTGAGCCACTGCTGGAGCGCTACAGCGGCAATCAGGCGGTCTGTGATTACCTGCAGGCGATGCGCCAGAACCTGCTCAAGACGGTGATTGATCAACTGGTCGAGGAGCGGGCGCTGGAGGCACGGCCAGACGCGTACAAGCGGCAGATGCTGGTCGAACAGTACAGCCCCAGCCTGATCGTTGGTCATCACACCAGTGGCGGCGCGCCGGTCGTGCACGAGCCGCATCCGTCCTACGACAACCTGTTCGGGCGCATTGAGTACTCACCCGAGCAGGGCGCGCTGGTAACCAGTTATCGGCATATCCGCTCCGGCGCATTGCATCGGGCAAACGGCGGTTTTCTGCTGCTGGAAGCCGAGAAGCTGCTGGGCGAGCCCTTTGTCTGGGACGCCCTCAAGCGTGCCCTGCATTCGCGCGAGCTGAAGATGGAGTCGCCCTGGGCCGATATGGGCCGACTGGCGACGGTAACCCTGACCCCCCAGGTGATCCCGCTGGATGTGAAGGTGGTGATCATCGGCTCGCGCCAGGTGTATTACGCGCTGCAGGATCTGGATCCGGACTTTCAGGAAATGTTTCGCGTGCTGGTGGATTTCGATGAGGATCTGCCGCGCACGCCGGACAGTATCGAAGGCATGGCCCAGTTGCTGAAAACCCGTACCTCGGAGGAGGGGCTGGCCCCGCTTACCGCGGCGGCGGTTGCCCGGGTGCTGACCTACAGCACCCGGCTGGCTGAGCACCAGAAGCGGCTCTCGGCGCGTATCAGCGATATTTTTCAGCTGGTGGCCGAGGCCGACTTTACCCGCCAGCTGGCGGGTGACCCGATCACCGATACCGCGCACATCGAACGTGCCCTGCGAGCCAAGGAAACCCGCACCGGACGGGTCAGCGCGCGCATTCACGAAGACATGCTGTCGGGCGTCATTCTGATCGACACCGACGGCGCTGCGGTCGGCAAGTGCAACGGGCTGACCGTACTTGAGGTGGGTGATTCGGTATTCGGTTTGCCCGCGCGTATCAGTGCCACGGTCTACCCGGGCGGCAGCGGAATTGTCGATATCGAGCGTGAGGTGAACCTCGGGCAGCCGATTCACTCCAAGGGGGTGATGATTCTGACCGGTTTTCTTGGCAGCCGTTATGCCCAGAAGCATCCGCTGGAAATCTCCGCGAGCATCGCGTTGGAGCAGTCCTATGGCTATGTCGATGGCGACAGCGCGTCGCTCGGTGAGGTCTGCACCCTGATCTCGGCGCTCTCGCGCACGCCTCTGAAGCAGTGCTTTGCCATTACCGGCTCGATCAACCAGTTTGGCGAGGTGCAGGCGGTCGGCGGGTTGAACGAGAAGATAGAAGGCTTTTTCCGCCTGTGTCAGGCCCGTGGCCTGACCGGTGAGCAGGGCGTTATCATTCCGCGCTCGAACGTACCCAACCTGATGCTGGATGAAGAAGTCCTGCAGGCTGTGCGTAACGGCCAGTTCTCGGTTTACGGCGTGTCCTGTGTGGACGAGGCGCTGGCACTGCTGGCCGGAGAGCCGGCGGGCGAATTGAACGAGCAAGGGGATTTCGCCGAGGGCAGTATCAATGCCAGGGTGGTTGCCCGCTTGGCCGAGATTGCCGAGCGCGACCGTGAAGAGGAAGAGTCAGACCCGGAGGAGGGTGACGGCGACAAGTAACCGGTTTTTATTCGCCGTGCCCGCGAGCTTGAGCGGTGGGCCGCAACGGGTTCTGTCTACAGGGTTATCCACAGGCTTTGCTGCGACAGGTTGTCACTGATTGCCAACGGATACCTGAATGAGGTCTTGACGCCGGCAAGGCAATCTGCTCCCTGCCGGCGCTCTGATGCCGCTGAAAGGTGCGCACTGCCTGCTTTTCAGCACATCAACGGATCATTGCGTCAAGGATGCTGCAACTGAACAAAATGTGTGCGAGTCGCGCCAGCGCCCGTACTGACAGGGTCGCAGTGAGTTATCAGTTCGCTGCTCACAGAGTTATCCACAGATACTGTGAACAACCATCGCGCCCCAAAATCGAACACACTGAAATCGAGGTTAATGCAGTCAATGGAACGCCTTCTGGAAAACCTGATGTACTCGGCGCGCTGGATTCTTGCGCCTATCTATCTGGGCCTGTCTCTGGCGCTTGCGGCGTTGGCGGTCAAGTTCTTTCAGGAACTGTTTCATCTGTTGCCTCACCTGCTCGAAACCGCCGAAGCCGATCTCATTCTGGTTGTGCTCTCGCTGGTGGATATGGCACTGGTGGGTGGCCTGCTGGTCATGGTGATGATTTCCGGCTACGAGAATTTCGTCTCCCAGCTGGACATCGACGACGGCAAGGAGAAGCTCAGCTGGCTTGGCAAGATGGACTCCGGCTCGCTGAAGATGAAGGTTGCGGCATCGATTGTCGCGATTTCATCGATTCACCTGCTCAAGGTGTTCATGAATGCGCAGAATATCCCCAATGACAAGCTGATGTGGTACGTGATCATCCACCTCACCTTTGTGGTGTCCTCCTTTGGCATGGGCCTGCTGGATCGCATGGGGCGCGACGGTAAGGCGATTTAATGTTGTACTTCTGGTAAAGGTTTTTGTGTAAGGGTATCGTTCCTGTACAACTTTGCAGGAGTCGATGCCATGACGCTGGAACAATTGATGCAGGCAGCGGACAGAGGGGCCTTGCAGGACCTGGATCTGCTGTCACACGAGGGCGCGGTGTATCTGGTCGAGGCGCTGATCGACGGATCGCGCCATCTGCTCAAGCAGCACGAGGGGGATACTCGGCCCTGGGTATTCCGCTCCCTGCATGACGCGCGCAATGCGCTGGTGGAGCTGCCCTTTCAGACCATCAATCTGGTTCATCTCAATGTCTGTGACGAGATGGGGCCTGACGCCCTGGTTACGGGTGGTCCACAGGCGGCGATGCGACTGCCTCTGCCGCTGCACCCCTGAGTGGCTGACATGCGTAATCTGATTGTGCTGCTGGGTGACCAGCTTGATCCGGCCATCAGCAGCCTGGCTGGCGCCGATCCCGCGCAGGACCGTATCCTCATGGTGGAAGCCGAGGAGGAGGGACGTTACGTTCCCCATCACCCGCAGAAGATTCTGTTTATCCTCTCTGCCATGCGGCATTTTGCCGAGGGGTTGCGTGGCCGTGGCTTCAACGTTGATTACATCAAGCTGGACGACCCGGCCAACAGCGGCTCGCTGTATGGCGAACTGGCGCGTGCCCGTAGCAGGCTGCAGCCTGAACGCATTCTGCTGACCGAGCCCGGGGAATGGCGACTGCTGGATCGGTTTCGTCAGCGTCAGGCTGACTGGCCCGAATTGACCTTGCTGCCGGATGAGCGGTTTTTCTGCAGCGCGGAGTGGTTCGCCAACTGGGCCGCCGGGCGCAAGCAGTTGCGGATGGAGTTCTTCTATCGCGAGATGCGTCGCCGCAGCGGCCTGCTGATGACGTCGGAAGGCCAGCCGGAAGGCGGCAGCTGGAACTTTGATCAGGATAATCGCAAGGCGCTGCCTGCAGGGCACCCTGTACCGGAGCAGCCGCATTTTCCGATGGACGCCATCACCTGCGAGGTAGCCGCCCTGGTCGCTGCCCGGTTTGCTGATCATTACGGTCAGCTTGAGGGTTTTGATTACCCGGTCACCCACGCGGATGCCGAGGCGTTGTGGCAGCGTTTTCGCCAGAAGGCGCTGGCCCGGTTCGGTGACTACCAGGATGCCATGGCGGTGAATCAGCGCTGGCTGTTTCATGCGCGCATAGCCGCGGCGCTGAATATCGGGCTGCTCGATCCGCGCCGGGTGTGTCTGGACGTGCAGGCCGACTGGCAGGCTGGCCTGATTCCGTTGAACGCGGCCGAGGGCTTTATTCGCCAGATTCTCGGTTGGCGCGAGTATGTTCGCGGTATCTACTGGCTATTGATGCCGGAGTACGCCGAGCGCAACGCCTTCGGCAATCAGCGCGATCTGCCCGCGTTCTACTGGACCGGCAAGACGCGGATGCGCTGCATGCAGCAGGCAATTGGCCAAACGCTGGAACATGCCTATGCACACCATATTCAGCGTCTGATGGTCACCGGCAATTTTGCCCTGCTGGCGGGGATTGAACCCAAGCAGATTTGCAACTGGTATCTGGCCGTGTACATGGATGCCTTTGACTGGGTGGAGCTGCCCAATACCCTGGGCATGGTAATGCATGCCGATGGGGGGTATCTCGGCTCCAAGCCCTACTGCAGCAGCGGGCAGTACATCAAGCGGATGTCGGATTACTGCAGCGGCTGCAGCTACAAGGTCAGCGAGCAGACCGGCGCCAGGGCATGCCCGTTCAACGCGCTGTATTGGCATTTCGTCATGCGCCACCGCGAGCAGCTCGGCTCAAACCCGCGCATGGCGATGGTGTACCGCAACCTGCAGCGCATGCCGGAAGCCAAACAGCAGGCCCTGTGGCAGTGGGGCGAGCATCTGCTGGAGCGGCTGGATGCCGGTGAGATGCTGTGATTCGCAAGGGTGATTTGCCGCAGAAAACCTGCGCGGTGTGCGGCAGACCCTTTGCCTGGCGCCGGAAGTGGGCGCGCTGCTGGGATGAGGTGCGCTACTGCTCCGAGCGTTGCCGCCGTGCCCGCAGCGGCTGAAGGCCGTCAGCTGGCTGCCAGCACTACGAACTTGGGTGCAGCGGCGCGCTGTTCGACCTTGGTGAAGTAGCGCCTGAGGGTCTGGTGGTAGCCCAGGTGGCGATTGCCGACCACCAACAGCTCGCCGCCATGTGCGAGCGCCTTGCGGCTTTGGTCAAACAGTCGGCGGGCGATTTGATCACCCACCACCTGCTGCTGGTGGAACGGCGGGTTGCACAGAACAAGATCGGCGGACCCTGGCTCGGCTTCACTCAGCCCGTCGCTGACGATGAACCGGGCGCTGCGGCCGGGGAAGGCTGCTGCGAAGTTGTCCTGCGCTGATGCCACCGCTGCCCAGGACTCGTCGATAAACGTGAGCTGTGCCTCGGGGTTGCGGCAGGCTGCCATCAGGCCGAGGGCGCCATTGCCGCAGCCCAGGTCCACTATCCGCGCGCTGCCCAGGTTTGACGGAATGCAGGGCAGCAGCACGCGGGTGCCGATATCCAGCTTCTCGCGCGAGAACACGCCGGGGCGATTGTTTAGCAGCAGCGGGGTGCCATCCAGCGGGTAGTGGGTGCTCAGATTGCTGGCGCGAGGCTGCAATACCGGATCGTGCCTGCACTGCAGCAGCCGGGCCTTCTTCCAGCCAAGCGAAGCCTGATAGGGACCAATATGGGCTGCCAGAAGGTCGCCGGCACTCGGCGGCAGGTGCTTGATCATGCTGCCGGCCAGCAGCAGGGCGTTGCCGGTGAGGTGCGGGCGCAGGCGCTGTAACTGATCCTGCAACAGGCTCAGGCTCTTGGGGATGCGCAGCAGCACCTGGCGATAACAGCCGTCCGGTGTCTGGGTGCTATTGAAGAATTGAACCCTGGCCGAATCAAGATTGTTGGCTGCGAGGTTGCCCTGCAGGGCGCGCCAGCTCATCCATGAATCGCCCCAGCTGTGTGTCTCCAGACCTGCCGTTGCCAGTGCACAGGCGAGTGCGCCGAAGCTGTCGTTGACGACCAGAATCGGGCCGCCGTCGGCGGGTTCCTCCTGCAGGCGCTGCAGCAGGTAGAGATCGGCGTTGTCGAAGGCCTGAAGTGTGTCTTCCCGGGAGGTGGGATAGCGCTGCAGCTGCAGCGAGCCGTAGGGGGTATCGCAGGATTGCATGGTCAGCCAGGGCAGTGGGGCGTGCCGCGCAGTATAGCATTACGCGGTGCCCGGATCGGTACCGGGCACCGCTGGGGGCTTATCCCTGTTTCTGCTCTTTCAGCAGATCGCGGATCTCGCCAAGCAGTACCTCTTCCTTCGACGGTGCCGGCGGCGCAGCGGGTGCTGTCTCTTCCTTTTTCTTGAGGCTGTTCATTACCTTGACCGCAGTGAAGACCGCGGCGGCGATGATCAGGAAGTCCACGACGCTCTGGATAAACATTCCATAGCCGATGGCCACCTCGGCTGCGTCACCTTCTGCCTGTTTCAGAACAATGGCCAGATCGGTGAAGTTGACGCCGCCGATCAGTACACCCAGCGGCGGCATGACGACGTTGTTGACGAACGAGGAAACGACCTTGCCAAACGCGGCGCCGATGATAATACCCACGGCCATGTCGACAACGTTGCCGCGCATGGCAAAAGCCTTGAATTCATCCAGTAGTTTCATTGCCTATTTCCTTGAGAAGCGCCGACTTGGCGAGAGCTGATCATAGCCAAGCAAGCACGTTTTACCAACTACTCAAGTGCTTCCTCAAGTGCCTCGCAGAGGATGCGCAACGTCTGGATGCGGGCATGACGCTTGTCTTCAGCGGGAATCAGGTGCCACGGTGCTGAGCGGGTCGACGTGTGCTCAACCATGTCATTGAGCGCCTCAACGTAGTCGGGCCAGCGCTTGCGGTTACGCCAGTCTTCCTCGGTCAGCTTGTAGCGTTTGACTGGTGATGCTTCCCGTTCCTTGAAGCGCTTGAGCTGCTCCTGCTCGGTAATCGCCAGCCAGAACTTGATCAGCAACGTACCGTTCTCGGTCAGCTGTTGCTCAAAATCATTGATCTCGGCATAGGCGCGTTGCCATTCGGATTCGGCGCAGAAGCCTTCAACCCGCTCGACCAGCACGCGGCCGTAGTAACTGCGGTCGAAGACCACGACATTGCCCGGGGCTGGTATGCGTCGCCAGAAACGCCACAGATAGGGCATCCGGCGCTCCTCGTCACTCGGCGCGCGGGTGCCGTGAACCCGCAGGATACGCGGATCGAGGCATTGGGTGATGCGGCGGATGGTACCGCCCTTGCCGGCGGCATCACTGCCCTCGAACACCAGCATCAGGCTGCGACGGGCGAAGCGCGGATGCTGCATCAGGTCGCGCAGTCTGTTCTGCCAATGCAGCAGCTGTTGTTGGTACTCGTCCTTTGGCAGCTTCTGGCTGTAATCCAGCTGGGCGAGGTAGTCGCGCTGGGCGGGTTGCCAGCCGTAGACCGGGCGCGGCACCGGCGGTGTGTTGATACGCTGGCGCATGGCTTCCAGCACGATCTGGCCGATGCGCTGGTCGCGCAGGTGAGGGTCTGTTGCCGGCACCCGAATCCAGGGGGACTCGTTGGTGGAGGTCAGCTCGGTCATCAGGCGCGCGCCCTCGCGCACCTTCTCGTAGTCGGCGGCGCTGAAGTCACCCCATTCGCGCATGGCTACGGTCTGTTTCAGCAGGCTGGGCTCCACCCGCTGGCGCGTCCCGCGTTCATCGTCGGTCAGGTGCAGCCAGATCTTTACCAGGATAATGCCTTCATCATTGAGCAGGCGTTCGAAATGCAGGATGTCCTGCATTTGTGCGGTAAAGCGGTTGATGCTGATTTGCCCCCGACTCAACTTCATCAGCGGCTGGTGGTACCAGGAGCCCAGATAAAACCCCAGTTCGCCGGCCGGTGGCAGGGTGCGCCAATAGCGCCACATGCGGGGCATGCGCTTGTCGACCCCTTTGGGCATCCCGAAAGCGCGGGTATTGAGGTAGCGATTGTCCAGCCACTCGTAGAAGCTGTGGATGACCTCCGCCTTGCCCGCGAAGTCGTTGCCGCTGATCAGAACCAGGACCGAGCCGTGTTCCAGCGAGCGCAGTTCGAACTGGGTCTCCAGCAGTTCCTCGCGCAGCGCTTCGCGTTCGGCCTTGCGCTGCTTGCTGTCGTCCTTGCTGTTACCCATGCGCGACGGCAGACCAATTGATGTCCGGTACCTGTTCGAAGGCCGGACGTGCCAGCAGATAGCCCTGAAAGAGATGGACATTCTGTTCGCGCAGGAATGCCAGCTCGGCTTCGGTTTCGACCCCTTCGGCGATGACTTCGATGCTCAGGGCGGCGCAGACCCCAAGGATGCCGCGTACGATCGCCTGCTTTACCACGTCCTTGTCGATATCACGGATCAGCGCCATGTCCAGCTTGATGATGTCCGGCTGGAACTCGGCCAGCAGATTCAGTCCCGAATAGCCTGCACCGAAATCGTCGATGGCGGTTTTGAAGCCCTGGCGCTTGTACTCGGTAATGATGCTTTTGAGATGATCCTTGTCGACCATCTGCTCGTTCTCGGTAATTTCAAAAATCAGCCGCTCCACCGGGAAGTTGAAGCGCTTTGCCGCTTCCAGGGTAGCGCGAATGCAGGTCGCCGCCTGATACACCGCGTTGGGCAGGAAATTGATGCTGACAAAGCAGGGGATGTTCAGCCGGGCAGCCAGCTCCACTGCCTTGACGCGGCAGGACTGGTCAAACTGATAACGATTGTCGGTGGTGACCTTGGACAGAATGCCGGCCGCGCCGGTTCCGTCGGTGCCTCGTACCAGCGCCTCGCAGGCAAAGAGCTGGCGGGTACGCACATCGACGATCGGCTGAAACGCCATGCTGAAGTCAAAGTCCAGCGCAGGACGGTCGATGCAGGCTCGACAGGGCGGCGGTGATTGTGGCTCGGTAGTCATTCTGTTGGATCCTTACGCCTTTAGGCGGTCAGTATAGAGGATAATGTTCCTCTGATATCAAGCGGCGCTTCATGGTGCCTCGACCCGGATAAAGCAAGATGGCCAAACAGAAACGTATTTACGGCTGCACCGAATGCGGTGCCACCTTTTCCAAGTGGGCGGGCCAATGCCCGGAATGCCAGGCGTGGAACAGCATGGTGGAGACCGTGGTGGACACCACGCCTACCGGTGGCAGCCCCTCACGCAGCAGCAACTGGACAGGGCAGCAGGCGTCAGTCAAGACGCTGGCAGAGGTCACTACAGAAGAAATGCCGCGGCAGCCCAGCGGCTCGTCCGAGCTTGATCGGGTGCTGGGTGGCGGCCTGGTCGCCGGGTCGGTGGTGCTGATCGGCGGCGATCCCGGGATCGGCAAATCGACCATTCTGCTGCAGACCCTCTGTCGCCTGGCGCAAGGCATGCCCGCGCTGTATGTAACGGGTGAGGAGTCCCAGCAGCAGGTGGCGATGCGCGCCCGCCGGCTTGGTCTGCCGGAAGATCAGCTCAAGGTGATGACCGAAACCTGTATCGAAAGCATTGTTGCGACGGCGCGGCAGGAACAGCCCCGGGTGATGGTGGTTGACTCGATCCAGACCATCTTCACCGAGCAGTTGCAGTCGGCCCCGGGCGGTGTTGCCCAGGTGCGCGAGAGCGCGGCCTTGCTGGTGCGATACGCCAAGCAGAGTGGCACGGCAATTTTTCTGGTCGGCCACGTTACCAAGGAAGGCTCGCTGGCCGGGCCGCGGGTGCTTGAGCACATGGTGGACACGGTGCTGTATTTCGAGGGTGAGGCTGATGGTCGTTACCGCATGCTGCGGGCGGTGAAGAACCGTTTTGGCGCGGTCAATGAACTGGGTGTGTTTGCCATGACCGACAAGGGTCTTAAGGAAGTGGCCAACCCCTCTGCGATTTTCCTCTCACGTTACGACGCGCCGATTCCGGGCAGCGTGGTGATGGCCACCTGGGAAGGCTCGCGCCCGATGCTGGTGGAGGTGCAGGCGCTGGTGGATACCAGCCATCTGGGCAATCCGCGCCGGGTCACGCTGGGGCTGGATCAGAACCGGTTGGCGATGCTGCTGGCCGTGTTGCACCGCCATGGCGGCGTTGCGACCTATGACCAGGATGTCTTCGTCAACGTCGTCGGCGGGGTCAAGGTACTGGAAACGGCAGCCGATCTGGCGCTGCTGGCGGCGGTCATGTCCAGTCTGCGCAACCGGCCGCTGCCGATGGATCTGATGGTATTTGGTGAGCTGGGGCTGTCAGGTGAGATTCGCCCGGTGCCGAGCGGGCAGGAGCGCCTGAAGGAAGCCGCCAAGCATGGCTTTACCCGCGCCATCGTACCCAAGGCCAACGCGCCCAAGGAAGCGCCCAAAGGAATGCAGGTGATTGCTGTGACCCGGTTGGATCAGGCGCTGGCGGCGATATTTGAGTAGCAGCGGCGTAGCCGCTGCTACAGCTGCAAGCTGCAAGCTACAAGCTACAAGCGAAAAGCGAAAAGCGAAACTCCCGGGGCTAGTCGCTGGGGAGGGAGTTGGGAGGCACTCTCAGCTTGAGGCTTGAGGCTTGCCGCTGCGGCGCTTGGCGCCGCCTAAAGCAAAGCCGCCAGCTCTCGTTCCAGCAACGCTGCATCGCCCAGGTTGAGGGCGACCAGGCGGCGCAGGTGGCTGATGGAGTCGAGGTCGATGTGCTCACACTGAAAGCCGAGCAGTCCTTCTTCGGCGTGAGCCAGTGAGACTTCCATGCGGATCTGGCTGCCTTCGGACAGATCGATAATGGCAACGAAAGGGGCTTTGGCGCGTGTCGTGTCCCACTGATCAGGCTGCATGACCAGCAGGCCACGCAGGGATATGTCGATCAACTGAACTGCCACGCACCAGTCGTCCTGCTGCAGCAGGGTGTGGGCATCGAACGGAATGCGGCTGAAACGCCGTCTGTCATCGTGCATCCGATGGCTCCCGGGTGTATTGGTCATCGATGCCCACACTATAGCGCTTTTTACTGCTTACACCACGCCTTGAGCGAGCATTGCGTCGGCGACCTTGACGAAGCCGGCGATGTTGGCGCCCTTGACGTAATTGATGTGGCCGTCTTCATCTCTGCCATAACGTTCACAGGCGGCGTGAATGGATTGCATGATGCAATGCAGCTTCTCGTCGACCTCGCCGGCAGTCCAGTGCAGGCGCATGGCGTTCTGGCTCATTTCCAGGCCGCTTACCGCCACACCGCCGGCGTTGGCAGCCTTGCCCGGGGCAAACAGGATGCGATGCTCCTGGAGCAGGTCGACGGCCTCCAGAGTGCTCGGCATGTTGGCGCCCTCGGCGACAGCGATGCAGCCGTTCTCGATCAGATGACGGGCGTCGTCTGCATCCAGTTCGTTCTGGGTTGCGCAGGGCAGGGCAATGTCGCAGGGCAGATGCCACGGGCGCTGGCCAGCGATAAATTCACAGCCGTCGCCGTGCAGCGACTCCAGTCGCCCGCGCTGCTCGTTCTTCAGCGTCATCAGCGTGTCCCACTGTGCCTGGGTCATGCCGTCCGGGTAGTACAGGGTGCCGCCGGAGTCGGAGACCGAGATCACCTTTGCGCCCAGCTCCAGCACCTTCTGCGCTGCGTACTGGGCGACGTTTCCGGAGCCGGAGATGGCAACCCGTTTGCCCTCGAAGCTGTCATTGCGCTGCTTGAGCATCTGCTCGGCAAAGTAGACGCAGCCGTAACCGGTCGCTTCGGGACGGATCAGACTGCCGCCATAGCTGATGCCCTTGCCGGTCAAAACGGAGGTGAATTCGTTGCGCAGGCGTTTGTATTGGCCGTACATGTAGCCAATTTCACGCGCACCGACGCCGATGTCGCCGGCGGGGATATCCAGGTCTGCACCAATATGGCGCGACAGCTCGGTCATGAAGGCCTGGCAGAAGCGCATGATCTCGCCGTCACTCTTGCCCTTGGGATCGAAGTCGGAGCCGCCTTTGCCGCCGCCCATCGGCAGGCTGGTCAGCGCATTCTTGAAAACCTGCTCGAAGGCGAGGAATTTCAGCACGCCAAGATTCACCGACGGGTGAAAGCGCAGGCCACCCTTGTACGGACCAATGGCGCTGTTCATCTGCACACGGAAACCGCGGTTGACCTGCACGTTACCCCGGTCGTCGACCCAGCAGACGCGAAACTGGATGACGCGCTCGGGCTCGATCAGACGTTCGATGATGCCTGCACGCAGGTATTTCGGGTTGGCTTCCAGGAAGGGCCAGAGGCTGCTGAGCACCTCTTCGGCAGCTTGGTGGAATTCTGGCTGATGGGGGTCGCGCAGGGTCAGTTCGGTTAGGCAGGCAGCCAGGGTGTAGGTCATGTCTGGAGTCACTTTTCTATACGTTTAGGACGAAAGGACGTAAACCTACCAGACTGCGAACTGCACAGGAATGGTGCGATTGTAAAATAGCGTGCACGACAGTGTTTTATTTTGGTGCGCCATATCCCGAGCGGGTGGCGAGGCAGGATCCGCAACAGCGCGGCCACACCGGATGGTGTGGCCGCGCCGCAGGGGAAGCTCAGGCGAGCTTTTTGTAGCGAACGCGGTGCGGCTGCGTAGCGGCTTCGCCCAGACGCTTCTTGCGATCGGCTTCGTACTCGGTGTAGTTGCCCTCGAAGAAGGTTACTTGCGAGTCGTCCTCGTACGCCAGGATATGGGTGGCGATACGGTCCAGGAACCAGCGATCGTGCGAGATCACGATGGCCGAGCCGGGGAAGTCCAGCAGCGCTTCTTCCAGCGCGCGCAGGGTTTCCACGTCGAGGTCGTTGGACGGTTCGTCGAGCAGCAGTACGTTGGCGCCCTGCTTGAGGGTCAGCGCCAGATGCAGGCGGCCACGCTCACCACCGGAGAGGTCCTTGACGAACTTCTGCTGGTCGGAGCCCTTGAAGTTGAAGCGGCCGACGTAACCACGCGACGGCATCTCGTAGTTGCCGACCTTGATCAGGTCGAACCCATCGGACACCTGCTCCCATACGGTCTTGTTACCGTCGAGGTTGTCACGGCTCTGGTCGACGCTGGCAATCTGGACGGTTTCACCGATCTCGATAGTGCCACTGTCCGGCTGTTCCTTGCCGGTGATCATGCGGAACAGGGTCGACTTACCGGCACCGTTACCGCCGATGACACCCACAATGGCTCCCTTGGGGACACTGAAGCTCAGGTTGTCGATCAGCACGCGATCACCAAAGCCCTTGGTGACGCCGTTGAACTCGATGACCTTGTCACCCAGGCGCGGGCCAGCCGGGATGTAGATCTCGTTGGTTTCGCTGCGTTTCTGGAATTCCTGCGATTGCAGTTCCTCGAAGCGCTGCAGGCGAGCCTTGGATTTGGCCTGACGGCCCTTGGCGCCCTGACGGACCCACTCCAGCTCGGCTTTCATGGCCTTGGCGTGGGAGGCCTCCTGCTTGGCTTCGGTTGCCAGGCGGGCAGCCTTGGATTCCAGCCACTGCGAGTAGTTGCCTTCGAAGGGGATGCCCTGGCCACGGTCCAGTTCGAGAATCCACCCTGCAACGTTGTCGAGGAAGTAACGGTCGTGGGTAATCGCAACCACGGTGCCCGGGAAGTTGTGCAGGAACTGCTCCAGCCAGGCGACGGAGTCGGCATCCAGGTGGTTGGTCGGCTCGTCCAGCAGCAGCATGTCGGGCGCCGACAATAGCAGGCGGCAGAGTGCTACGCGGCGCTTCTCGCCACCGGACAGGTGCTCGATCTTTGCGTCCCAGGCCGGCAGGCGCAGCGCATCGGCGGCGACTTCCAGCTGGCGCTCAAGGTTGTGGCCGTCGGCGGCCTGCAGAATGGCCTCCAGTTTGCCCTGTTCGGCAGCCAATGCGTCAAAGTCGGCATCGGGCTCGGCGTAGGCGGCATATACTTCGTCCAGCCGGGCCTGGGCATTCTTGATTTCGCTGACGGCTTCCTCGACGATCTCGCGTACGGTCTTGTCGTTGTCCAGCTCGGGTTCCTGCGGCAGGTAGCCAACCTTGATGCCCGGCATGGGGCGTGCTTCGCCCTCGATCTCGGTATCGACACCGGCCATGATCCGCAGCAGCGTGGATTTACCTGCACCGTTGAGACCCAGAACGCCAATCTTGGCGCCGGGGAAAAAGGACAATGAGATATCCTTCAGAATCTGACGCTTCGGGGGGACGACTTTACCGACCCGATGCATGCTATAAACATATTGAGCCATATTGGCAGAACCTGTTGAATGGGAGTGTACGGAAAGGTCTTCGCCAGGGAGGCGAATTGTGGGGGCAAGGCTAGCCCAACTGGCTTGCCAGGGCAAACCGTTTGCACCGCACCCGGTGCCCGTAGCCGGTGGCGTCAGCCCCTTTTTCAGGCCGCGAACCGACAAGTGATATGCCTTGAATAACAATAAGAAAACGTGGTCAGCCGAGCCGCGCGCTCAGGCTCAAAGTCGGGTTGGCACCCAGCCCGCAGTCAACCGTCTGGGTATCGCGATGTTTGCGGTCGCCAGCGGCCTCCTTATGGCGCTGCTCGGCTGGCAATCCTACGTCGACTTTAAAGTGCTCAAGCGTCAGCATCAGACGCTTGTGGAAGAAGCGGTCTGGCTGACCGCCGACCAGATGGAGCTCAACCTCGCTAAAACCTCGCACGCTCTGATCGCGCTGCTCGATAGCCTCGACGGCAAGCCGCTCGGGGATGTTGCTGTGGCGGCGCAGGTGTTGCTGCCCGGGGTCTACGGTGTGCAGCGCATTGACACCGATGCCGGCCCGGAAGACAGCCGTGAACCCTGGGCGCAGAGTGTACGTCAGCTGCAGATAGGCGGCGAACCCTTCGCTTTGGTATCGGATGCGGCGCACAACCTGCTGTTCTGGACGCTGAACAGCAGGCAGGATAATCGTTACTGGGTATTGCGGCTGGACGAGCGCGTGCTCTCGGCGCTGGTGTCGGCGCGCAGCGGGCAGGGCTATCGCTGGCTGCTGGAAGATACCGGGCAGGGGCAGGTACTGGCCAGGCAGCAGCAGGACAGGCTGGCGTTTCTCGGTGGCACGTCCATGACGGCTGAAGAGCGCGCGCGTGTTGTGGTCAGTGCCCCGGTGCCAGGCACACTCTGGCAGGTCCGCGGACTGGTCGAGCCGCATTATTACGCTCAGCAGCTGGCGCCGCTGTTGCTGGGCAAGGCGCTGCTGTTCAGCGGTTGCCTGCTGGTTCTGGTGGCAGCGCTCTGGTTCATGGGGCGCCAGGCGCATGCCAATCGACGCATGCAGGCTGACCAGGATCGCTCCATCCGCAGTCTGCTGGACACCGAACGACGCTATCGCGATATTTTTCAGGGCGTTGACATGGCCCTGTGCCTGGTCGACCTGGTGGATATCAAACAGGCGCTGTTGCGTGAAGGTATCTTCAACCCCGAGCAGCTCGATCGCTGGTTGCTGGAAAACCCCGAGCGGCACGGGGAGCTGCTGGAACGTATTCACTTTCTTGAAGCCAACCAGGTTGCGCTGGCGCTGCTGGGGCTACCCAATGTGGCTGCGATCGAGCGGTTGTTCCGGGGGGAACGCCACCTGCGCACGGGCGGAGGGCGCTACCGGCTGTTACTGGCATTGATCAACGGTGACGAGCGTTTCGAAGTAGAGACGCCGCTGCGTCTGCCCGACGGCAGCACCCTGTATGTATGGGTGGTGATGCGTCTGCCGGAGAGTGCCGAAGCGCTGCATGCCGTTCCCATGAGCGTCACCGATCTGAGTCAGCGCCGAGCCACGGAGCTGGCCCTGCGCCAAAGCCGCGAGTTCTGGGCCGAGGTTGTGCGTTCCGTGCCTGACCTGATTTATATTCGTGATACCAAGTGGATGGGCGCCGGCGATTTTCTGTTCAGTAATCGGACATTGGCCGAGATGCTGGGCTACAGCGCTGAGGAAGAGGCCTCGATGGGAGCCGATTACCGTAATCGGCTGCTGCACCCCGATGATCTTGAATACATGCAGATCAACCGTCGCCTGCAACTGGCATTGGGTGACGAGCAGATCCTTGAATGGCGGGTGCGCTGGCGCCACCGTGACGCTGGCTGGCGCTGGTTCAGTATCCGTTCGAAGGTGTTCAAGCGCGGCCCTGACGGGAGGGTGGTGCAGGTCATCGGGTTTGTCCGCGACATTCATGAACAGACGCTGGCCAGTGAAGAGGTCCAGCGCTCCGAGGCGCGCTACCGGCAGCTGACCGAGAGCATCAGCGACATTGTCTGGTCGACCAACAGCGATTTTCGCACCGACTACATCAGCCCGTCGGTCAAGCGGCTGCTAGGGTACAGCCCGAAATTCATGCTCAGCAAGTCCTACGTCGAGAGCCTTGCGGACCAGCGCTTTGTCGAGTTCCTGGAACAGATTCGCGCCGAGCTGCGGGATCAGGTGCACGTACCCGAGCGCGCCGCCGCATTGCGCGAGCAGGGGTATCAGCGTCAGATCACGTTTGACGGTATCAAGGCGGACGGCCGCAAGTGTCCGCTTGAAGTACGTATTACCCTGATGTGGTCAGCCCAGGGGCGGTTCCTCGGTCTGCTGGGACTGGCGCGGGATGTGAGCGAACAGCGTCGTACCGAAAACCGCTTGCGGATGGCTGCCACGGTATTCGAGAACACCACCGGCGGTATCGTGGTCACCGACCCTGCCGGCTATATCGTTCAGGTCAACGAAAACTTCTCCCGTATTACCGGATTCGATGCCGACGAGGTGATCGACCAGTTGCCGGCGATTCTGACCTCCCAGGCGCATGAACCGGCGTTTTACCGGGCGATCGTTGACGCAGTTCACCAGCAGGGGCACTGGGAGGGAGAAGTCTGGCTGCGTCGTCGTTCCGGCGAGGTCTATCCAAGCTGGGCCGGAATAACCGCGGTGCATGATAACGACGGTGATCTGGTCAGTTATGTCTGCTTTTTTGTTGATATCAGCGAGCGCAAGGCATCGGAGGAACGGATCCAAAGCCTGGCCTACTACGACGTGCTGACCGGGCTGGCCAATCGAACGCTGTTCCAGGATCGTCTCAAGGCTGCCTTGCAACTGGCTGCCCGCAGGGACGAATGGGTTGCGGTGCTGTTTCTGGATCTCGATCGCTTCAAGCCGATCAACGACAGTCTCGGCCATGCCGCGGGTGACCATGTCCTCAAGGAGGTGGCGCAGCGGCTGTGTGCCTGCGTTCGCGAGAGCGACACCGTGGCCCGGATGGGTGGCGATGAGTTCACCATGCTGTTGTCGGGTCTGGCGGATCGTGATGTGGCGCTGTCGACGGCGATGCATGTGGCGGAGAAGGTGCTTCATGCGCTGGCGGGTGCAGTGGTGCTGCAGGGGCGTGACTTCTTTGTGTCTGCCAGTATCGGTATCGCACTGTACCCGCAGGACGGAGCGGAAAGCAGTGTGTTGCTGAAAAACGCTGACACTGCCATGTATCACGCCAAGGGAGCGGGCAAGGCAACGTTCCAGTTCTATCAGAGCGGCATGAATGCCAAGGCGCTGGAGCGGTTGGCACTGGAAAATGACCTGCGCCGTGCGGTGCAGGACCAGGCGTTCGAGTTGGACTATCAGCCGCAGTTCAGTTGTCACAGCGGACAGCTGACCGGTGCCGAGGCTTTGCTGCGCTGGCGCCATCCCGAGCGTGGTGTGGTGTCGCCTGCAGAGTTCATCCCTATTGCCGAGGAGCTGGGTCTGATCCGCACGCTTGGTGAATGGGTGCTCAATGAAGCCTGTCGTCAGGTTGCCGACTGGCGGGACCGGGGCCTGTATCTGCCGCGTCTGGCCGTCAACCTGTCGGCCATGCAGTTTGATGACGGTGCGCTGTCCGTTCAGATCGCCAGCGTGCTGGAGCACTACAATCTGGCGCCTGAAGCGCTGGAGCTGGAGCTGACCGAGAGTATCCTGCTGCGCAACATCGATGAAACCATGCGTACGCTTGAGGAGTTCAAGCAGCGTGGTATGCAGATCGCCATTGATGACTTCGGTACCGGCTACTCGGCGCTCAATTACCTGCGCGACTTTCCGATTGATACGCTGAAGATTGACCGGGGCTTCATACAGACAATGCACCCCGGCAGCCGTGACGCCCTGCTGGCCCAGGCGATTGTTGCCATGGGCCGCAGTCTGCAGTTGCGGGTCATCGCCGAAGGGATTGAGACCGAGGAGCAGTACCAACTGGTCAGCAGCTTCGGTTGTGACGAGGTGCAGGGCTACCATCTGGGGCGGCCTGTGGCGGCGCAGGAGTTCGAGCGGCGCTGGCTGCAGTCGGGTGCATGAATGCTTTTTGTCGGTGCCTGAACGCTTTTCAAGTGCCAGCCGGTGCCGCTTGCGCTAAAATGCGGCTTCTTTTTTCATCAGAACGACCTAGCAGGGGGCCGTTACATGTTTAGCCGTTCCAACGATATTGCCACATTCGATGCCGATCTCTGGGCTGCCATGGAGCAGGAAGCGGTACGTCAGGAAGAGCACATCGAGCTGATTGCCTCGGAGAACTACACCAGTCCGGCGGTCATGCAGGCGCAGGGGTCCGTCCTGACCAACAAGTACGCCGAAGGCTACCCGGGCAAGCGCTACTACGGTGGTTGCGAGTATGTCGATGTCGTTGAGCAGCTGGCCATTGACCGTGCCAAGGAGCTGTTCGGTGCCGATTACGCCAACGTTCAGCCGCACGCCGGTTCCCAGGCCAACGCGGCGGTTTACCTGGCGCTGCTGCAGGCTGGTGACACCATCCTCGGCATGAGCCTGGCGCACGGCGGTCACCTGACCCACGGTGCTTCGGTCTCCTCCTCCGGCAAGCTCTACAATGCCGTTCAGTACGGCATCAATGACCAGGGTCTGATCGACTACGACGAAGTCGAGCGTCTGGCCGTTGAGCACAAGCCGAAGATGATCGTGGCCGGTTTCAGCGCCTATTCCCAAGTGCTGGATTTTGCCCGCTTCCGTGCGATCGCTGACAAGGTCGGGGCTTACCTGTTTGTTGATATGGCCCACGTTGCCGGTCTGGTTGCTGCAGGCGTCTACCCGAACCCGGTTCCGTTCGCGGACGTGGTCACCACCACTACCCACAAGACCCTGCGTGGTCCGCGTGGTGGTCTGATCCTGGCCCGTGCCAACGAAGAAATCGAAAAGAAACTGAACTCCGCGGTATTCCCGGGTGCGCAGGGTGGTCCGTTGGAGCACGTTATTGCGGCCAAGGCGATTTGCTTCAAGGAAGCGCTGCAGCCTGAATTCAAGGCTTACCAGCAGCAGGTCGTAAAGAATGCCCAGGCGATGGCCAAGGTGTTCGTTGAGCGCGGCTTCGACGTCGTATCCGGTGGCACTCAGAACCATCTGTTCCTGCTGTCGCTGATCAAGCAGGACATTACCGGTAAGGACGCAGATGCCGCATTGGGCCGCGCGTACATCACCGTCAACAAGAACAGCGTGCCGAACGATCCGCGTTCGCCGTTCGTAACCTCCGGCCTGCGCATCGGTACGCCGGCGGTCACTACCCGCGGCTTCGTTGAGGCTGATTGCGAAGCGCTGGCTGGCTGGATCTGCGACATTCTCGACAACATGGGTGATGAGTCCGTGATTGATCGGGTGCGCGAGCAGGTCAAGGCCGTATGTGCCCGCTTGCCGGTTTATGGCGCCTGAGTTCGAGCAGTGACATGAAAACCCGCGCCAATCGGCGCGGGTTTTTTTTTGTCTGCAGATCATGGCATTCTGATGCCTGACTCAACTGGCAGTTGGTGTCCGGCACGATGACTCGGGCAGCAGAGGATGGCGTGAAAAAAATTATAAGAATGCTGGCGGCGTATTGCTGTTTCGGGTTGCTGGCGCTGTCTGCGCAAGGCGGGTATGCGGCACCGTTGGAGCGGCCGCTGAAGGTGGTACTGCTACCCTATCCGGGCTATTCCGACTACGACCAGCACGGCCGGGTGGTAGGCCCTACCGCTGATGTGCTGGAGCAACTGTTCAAGCGGGCCGGATACGCCTACCAGATTAATCTGCTGCCCATTGCAAGGGTCCGCCGGGGGCTGGTGTCGGGCGAGGTTGATGTCTGGCTTGGGGTCAATAATCAGGTCGGTCTTGAGGCCTACGTCGTGCAGAGCGAGTCCAGCTTCGGAGCATTGCCGATTCATCTTTACTACCGCGCCGACGAGCCGGTGCCCCACTGGCCTGACAGTCTGCAGGGCAAGGCGCTTATCCTGATTACCAACTACAACTACAGTTTGCCGATCTTGCGGGTGTTGCAGGACCCGCGCTGGCAAATCGATCAGCGT
Organism: Halopseudomonas sp. L-58; assembly: GCF_056859475.1. NCBI lineage: Bacteria > Pseudomonadati > Pseudomonadota > Gammaproteobacteria > Pseudomonadales > Pseudomonadaceae > Halopseudomonas > Halopseudomonas sp. L-58. Next base: position 159,378 of record NZ_JBSXON010000071.1, on the reverse strand, counting down.
TCCAGCAGCTCCCATGTGGGTGCCATACGGATGTTATTGCGTGGTCGGGGAGATTATTTGCTCGATTACCGGGGGCAGGCGGTATCGGCCATGGCTGAACTGGATATGCAGCCGCTTCCCCATATCCTTGTGGATGAGCCCCCCATGCGGCTGTTTGTATCGCGCAGCAGGCCGGATGCCATAGCGGTTGTCCGTGAACTGGACCGGGCGTTTGAATCGCTGGTTGCAGAAGGCGTTGTGATGGATGTGACCCGGCGCTAGGTTGACAGCTTGCCACTTGCGCAGGTTGTCGGTAGTTGTTTGAATGGCGGCGGCGCCTGGCAACGTCGGGCAGATGCCGGCAGTAAGTTAGGGAATTTTCAGACAGGGAAGGGCCGATATGCACGAATTGTTCAAGGTTGTGTTCAGGGGCCGGCAGACCGGCGAGGTCGAAACGCCCGAACTGGAGCAGAACCTTCTGCGCCTGGGGTTCGGCAGGCAGCAGGTCGACATGCTGCTGGCGGGGCGCACGGTAACCATCAAGTCCGGCCTGACGGCATCTCTGGCCGAGCGCTACCGCCAGCGTTTGCACGACGCTGGGCTGATCACCGAAATCGTTGCCGAGGAGGGCGCCGGTTCGCCAGTTGCGCCCAATGGAGCCGCATCGAGTGCGTCCCCGGGTGCGGATGCACGCCGCGAGCCGGTGATTGGTGACACGACACTGCCGCCGCCAGTGGCGGCGGCATCGCCGGCAAAACGGCTGTCGCAGCTGCAATTTACCGGCAGTGGTGGTGAGTACTTCGGTGTGTGGATCGTCAATATCCTCCTGCTGATAGTGACGCTCGGCTTCTACGCGCCCTGGGCGAAGGTTCGCAACCTGCAGTATTTTTACGGTCATACCGTATTGGAGGGGAGCAGCTTTCAGTATCTGGCTGACCCCTGGGTGATTTTTCGCGGGCGTCTGGTCGCGCTGGTTGCGGTAATCCTTTGGACGGTTGCCTCGAATTTCTTCCCCATCGTGGCCGTTGGCTTGCTGTTGCTGTTTCTGCCGCTTATTCCCTGGATTATCACCCGATCACTCAAGTTTCATGCGATTAACAGCGCCTATCGCAATATCCGATTCGACTTTACCGGCTCCTACTGGCAAGCCGTGCAGGTGATCTACCTGTGGCCGCTGGTGGGCATTCTGAGCCTGGGCCTGCTGTTGCCGTTGTCGGCCCAACGCTGGTATCGCTTCCTGGTGGACAATACCCGGTTTGGCAGCAGCCCGTTCCAGTTGTCGTTGACGGTGGGTGAAACCTATCTGTTCTTCCTGCGCATGGTTCTGGTGTTTATTGGTTTTGCCTTGCTCGGTGGGCTGGCTTCGATGGCTCACTCCGCGCTGGGCATTATTGGGGTTGTGCTCGCGTACCTTGCGCTATTCGGTTACATGATGGCCGGCGTGACCAATCTGGTGACCAATGCGACCCGACTTGGTGAGCACGGATTCGTTTCTACGCTGGGCAAGCGCCGCATGGTCTGGATCTTTGTTACCAACTCTTTGCTGATTGCCCTGACCATGGGGTTCTACACCGCCTGGGCCAAGGTGCGTATGGCGCGCTACCGGGCCAGCTGCACGCAGATGGACATTGCCGGCGATCTGAATGGCTTTGTTGCAGGTGAAGCCCAACGCGCAGGTGCCGTTGGTATGGAGTTGGGGGACGCCTTCGATGTCGGTTTCTCCTTCGGTTAATGCCGGGGTCAGCGGGCACTTTTTCGATGGCGAGTCGAGCGGCGCTTGCGCCGCGATTGCCCGTCTGCAGGGGAACCAGCTGCGGCTGGAACTGGACGATGGCCGGGTGGAGCACTTCGCCGCCGCGCAGGTCAGACTCGGCATGCAGGTGGGCAGCGCCAAAAGCTATCTGCACCTGGGCGAGCGCGCTGCGCTGGAATCGGCCGATGTGGCCGGGTTGCAGGCTATCGCTGCGGGATTGAAGGCGGCTGATGGCGGTACAGTCTGGCTGCGACAGCTGGAACTGAATATTCCGCTGGTTCTGGTGTCCCTGGTGGTTGTGCTGGCCATGCTGGTGGGCGGCGTCGTATGGGGTGTGCCCTGGTTATCCAGGGAGCTGGCGTACCAGCTGCCGGTGGCACTGGAGCAGCGAGCCGGCCAGGAGGGGCTGGATACCATGGATAGACTCTGGACATCGCCCAGCACGCTGAGCGAGGAGCGGCAGCAGGCACTGTTGCAGGTAATGCAACCTGCGCTTCTGGTCCTGCAGCAGCGTCATCCGGATCATCGCCTGAACGTGCACTTTCGCGCCAGCGAGGCGCTGGGCGCCAATGCCTTTGCGCTGCCGGGCGGCAATCTGGTGTTCACCGACGATATGATCGAGCTGGCGCAGCATGACGAGGAACTGATCGCGGTACTGGCGCATGAGGCTGGGCACGCGGTGCACCGGCACAGCATGCGTAACCTGGTGCAGGGCTCGTTGCTGGTCTTTGTCATGGTGTCGCTGACTGGCGATGTGTCGGCCGCGTCGGATCTGGTCACCGGGGTGCCTGCGCTGTTGGCGACGCTCAGCTATCAGAGGGGCATGGAAGAGGAAGCCGACGAGTTTGCCTTGGCGTTTCTGCAGGATCAGCAGATATCGCCACAGCGCTTTGCCGATATCATGTTGCGTCTGGATCCGCCCTCCGGGGAGGAGGGCGAACTGGATGAGCTGAGCGGCTTTCTCTCAACCCATCCAGCTACGCCAGAGCGTATCGAGCGCTTTCAAACCGGGTACTAGACCAGCTTGAGTGTGCTCAGGGTACGCTGACGGACCTGTTTGAGCAGGTCTGCATCCTTGACCAGGGACTGGCCATAGGATGGCACCAGGGTTTTCATGCGCGCCTGCCACTCTGGGCTGGCGATACGGTCCTTGAAGCAGCGCTCGATGACATCGATCATCGCCTGGACGGCAGTCGATGCTCCAGGGGAGGCGCCCAGCAGCGCTGCCAGGGAGCCGTCCTTGGCAGCGACGATCTCGGTACCGAACTCGAGCTTGCCGTGGCCTTTGGCGTCCTTCTTGATGATCTGCACGCGCATGCCTGCGTTTTGCAGTTTCCAGTTCTTCTCCTGTGCGTCAGGGAAGAAGTTGCGCAGTGAGGCAACGCGATCCTTGTGCGACTGGAATGACTCCGCGATCAGATACTTGGTCAGGTCCATGTTGTCCCGGCCAACCGCCATCATGGGCGCCACGTTGTACGGCTTGACCGAGGAGAACAGGTCGAAAATCGAACCTTTCTTCAGGAACTTGGTGGTGAAGCCGGCGAACGGGCCGAACAGCAGGGCAGGTTGGCCGTTGATGATACGGGTGTCCAGATGGGGGACCGACATCGGCGGGGCGCCGACCGGAGCCTTGCCGTAGACCTTGGAGCTGTGGCGCTTGACCACGTCCTGATCCTGGCAGACCAGCCATTGGCCGCTGACCGGGAAGCCGCCGTAACCCTGGCTTTCGTCGATATTCGACTTTTGCAGCAGCGGCAGTGAACCGCCACCGGCACCGAGGAATACGAAATTGGCGTTGAATTCGATGTCCTTGCCAGACTTTTCGTCTTCGACAACCACGCGCCAGTAACCGCGCTTGCTCTTGCGCAGGCTCTTTACCGAGTGGCTCAGACGCAGTTCGAATCCGTCCTGTTGCTGAAGGTGCGCAATCATCCGGCGAGTCAGCGATCCGAAATCGACATCGGAACCATGATCAACGCGGGTGGCGGCAATCGGCTGGCTGGTGTCGCGGCTGGACATGACCAGCGGCATCCATTCGCGCAGCTGGTCTGCTGATTCGCTGTATTGCATCTCGGCGAACAGGTGATGCTGGCTCAGCAGTTCATGGCGCTTGCGCAGGAAGGCAACGTCTTTTTCACCCCAGACAAAACTCTGATGGGCGGTGGCGTTGATGAAGTCTGACGGGTTCTGAATGATGCCCTGTTCTACCAGGTAGCTCCAGAATTGCAGGGTTACTTCGAAGGATGCATTGATGGCCAGGGCGCGTTCGATTGCGACATTGCCATTCTGGTCTTCGGGAGTGTAGTTCAGCTCACAGTAGCCGGCGTGGCCGGTGCCGGCATTGTTCCAGCCGTCGGTGCTTTCGTGAGCCACATGGTCCAGACGCTCGACCAGGGTAATGGTCATGGCGGGATCCAACTGTTTGAGCAACATTCCCAGCGTAGCGCTCATGACACCACCACCGACCAGCAATACATCTACGTTCGTTGCTGTCATTTACATGTCGCCTCTTTGGTAAAAATCAAGGAGCCTCTTGAGCTCTCCAGTGATCATACTGGCCAATGTCGGGGCGGCTAGCAAACGGGCTTGATCCCGACGGTCGCTTTTGGCTGTGTCGAGAGCGCGGCAAGCAGTGTGTGCTGTCTGCTCCGAACGCCCCGGTACGTGGGTATCAGTGGTTGGCTGATGGAAAGCGGCGGCGCTTCGTGTGGAATTGCCTGCCGGGGCTCAATGGTCTGACGGTGATCGGCCATTGGAGTAGTTCAGAGAAGGCGTATCATACCGGTTTCTGTCAGGCGGGGACAGGCACATGATTCGGCTTATGCCGCCTTTATAACGGCTTTTTTGGCCGACTTTGGTCTAAAACAGGTCGATTGTGCGTTAGTCTTCCCGGCGCCGCGATGGCGGTACTCGCGGTAGACGATCAATAGCGATAGCTGAGTGCGGCAAGGCGGGTCAGGGGGAAGTGGATGCGTGAGGTAGTGCTGGTCGGTGGCGGAGTAATGGGGTGTCTGAGTGCGCTCGAGTTGTTGCAGGCGGGATGTCGTGTGACGCTGCTGGAGCGCGGCGAGTTGGGACGTGAAGCGTCCTGGGCAGGCGGCGGTATCGTGTCGCCACTGTACCCCTGGCGCTACTGCGATGAGGTCAGTGCGTTGGCCGAGTGGTCACAGGGATATTACCCGCAGCTGGCAACCTCGCTGCTGGAACAGACCGAGCGGGATCCGCAAGTGCACACCTGCGGCCTGTTGTGGCTTGATCACGATGAACAGGATCAGGCGCTGGACTGGGCGGTGGCCCATGGCAAGCCGCTGCGTGCAGTGGATGCCGACTTCGTCTACCGGCAGGTGCCGCAGCTCGCCCCGGGGTTTGCTGGTGCGCTTTGGCAGGCTGATCTGGCGAACGTTCGCAATCCGCGCCTGATGCAGGCGCTTCGTGCCCGTTTGCTGCAGTTTGACGCCTTCACCCTGCACGAGCACTGCGCGGTGGAATCGTTGCTGCGTGATGGCGACGCGGTGGTTGGGGTGCAGTGCCCGGTTGGGCGGATTGAGGCGGCCGCTGTTGTGCTGTGCGCCGGCGCCTGGAGCGGCGACTGGTTGCAGCAGGCAGGGCTCACGCTGCCGGTTGAACCGGTCAAGGGCCAGATGCTGCTGTACAGGATGACGCCGGGCTGGCTGCCGTCGATTGTCATGGCCAGGGGGCGCTATGCGATTCCCCGTCGTGACGGTCATATTCTGATCGGCAGCACGCTGGAGTACAAAGGTTACGACAAGCGCACCACCGACGAGGCGCTCGCATCGCTGCGGGCCAGTGCGCAGGCATTGCTGCCTGATCTGGCGCAGCAGTCGCCCGTTGCCCAGTGGGCGGGCTTGCGCCCGGGATCGCCGGATGGTGTGCCCTATATCGGACCGGTGTCTTCGCTGCCTGGCTTGTGGCTGAACACCGGGCATTTCCGCAATGGGCTGGTACTGGCCCCGGCATCCTGTCGGCTGCTCGCCGATTTGCTGTTGCAGCGCAGCCCGGAGATCGATCCGACACCCTATCTGCCGGATACGCGCCTGAACTGACGGGCCGCTGATGGCTCAGTCGTCCAGGCCCAGCTTCTTCAGGCGGTAGCGCAGGGAGCGAAAGGTGAGACCCAGCCGCTTGGCGGCGGCGGTCTTGTTCCAGCGGGTCTCTTCCAGTGCCTGGGTGATCGCCTGGCGCTCGATGTTGTCCAGATAATCCTCCAGATGGTCGATCTGACTGAAATCGGGAGTGTCATCCTGGGCCGCACTTGGGCAGGCGCTGAGCCACAGGTCATTGGCGTCGATCTGCTGGCCTTCGCACAGGGTGAAGGCCCGCTCCAGCGCATTTTCCAGCTCGCGTACGTTGCCCGGGAAGCGGTAATTGAGCAGCCGTTCCATACCGGCCTCGGTGACCGCGGGCGCGGGACGGTTGGCGCGCTCGGCCAGGCGGCTGAGGATACTGCGGACCAGCAGCGGCAGGTCCTCGCGGCGCGCCCGCAGCGGTGGCACCTGCAGTTCGATCACGTTGATGCGGTAGAACAGGTCCTGGCGGAAGCGTCCCTGGGCTACCTCGTTGGCGAGATCCTTGTGGGTAGCGCACAACAGACGTACGTCAACCGCTTCCTCGTGCTGGCTGCCGACTGCGCGAACCGCCTTCTCCTGGATTGCCCGCAGCAGCTTGACCTGCATGGCCATCGGCAGGTCGGCGACCTCGTCGAGAAACAGAGTACCGTGATTGGCGGCCTGGAACAGGCCCAGCTTGTCGGCAACTGCACCGGAAAAGCTGCCTTTGCGGTGGCCGAAAAACTCGCTTTCCATCAACTCGGACGGTATGGCGCCGCAGTTGACCGGTACAAAGGGCTGTTCGGCTCTGGGGCTGAGCGCGTGAATGCGACGGGCGACCAGTTCCTTGCCGCTGCCGGACTCGCCGCTGATATACAGTGGCGCCTGACTGCGCGCCAGTTTGCTGATCTGGTTGCGCAGCCGCTCGATTGGTGGCGAGATGCCGAGGATCGGGTCCTGTGCCTTGGGCCCGGGTTCGGTCTGCGAATCTCGCAGGCGCAGTGCGGTCGAGACCAGCTCGCGCAGGCGGGCGAGATCGACCGGTTTGGTCAGGAAGTCAAATGCGCCGGCCTTGAGTGCGCTGATCGCCGTATCCAGACTGCCATAGGCGGTGATCATCGCGACCGGGGTGCTGGTAAAGTGTTGCTGGATATGGCGTACGATGCTCAGGCCATCGCCGTCAGGCAGTCGCATGTCCGTCAGGCACAGATCAAAGTGGTGAGACTGCAGCAGGTTCAAGGCTTCGCCCATGGTTTTCGCGCTGCGGGTTTGCAGCGACATGCGCCCGAGGGTCAGCTCCAGCAATTCGAGAATGTCCGGCTCGTCGTCGATGATCAGCACGGTGGGTTGCATCATGGCTTGCTGCTTGACTCCTGTCATTTGATTACCGGGCATCATACCAGTCGTTTCGGGTGCGCGAAGGTGATGCGCATGCAGCAGCCGTGGAGCTGCACCCGGTCGCACTCGAGTCGTGCCTGGTTGCTTTCGCACAGTTCGCGGGAAATATACAGGCCCAGGCCGGTACCGGTGGCTTCGGTGGTATAGAAGGGCTCGAAAATGTGAGCCAGGTGTTCTTCGGCGATCCCCGGGCCATGATCAATGACCTCCAGCACCGGCAGTTCGGTGTCCGGCCGTACATACAGCTTGAGCTGGATGGTGCGGGCTTGCCCCGCCTCGCCAGTGTAACGCAGTGCGTTATTGCACAGGTTGTTGAGAACCTGGGTCATCTGGTTGGGGTCGATTCGGGTCAGAATGCCCTCTTTCTCGATGTCGCACTCAAGCGCATCGGTTGGCGGATGCGCACTGCGAAAATCGGCGGCGAAGTGGGAGACCCACAGCGCCAGATCGACCAGTTGCGGCTCGCTGGGGCGGCGGCGGGAGAGTTCGAGCACGGTTTCAATCACCCGGTTCATGCGCTGGGAGTGCTGCTGGATGATCTCTGTCAACCGCTGGTCCTGAGCTGACAACTGTTCGGACTCGGCCAGCAGTTGCGCCGCGTGGCTGATTGCGCCCAGCGGATTGCGGATCTCATGGGCAATGCTGGCGGTCAGGCGGCCCAGCGAGGCCAGTTTCAGTTGCTGTGCCTGTTGGGCGACCTGGGTGTTGTCGTCCAGGAACACCAGAATGTTGTCGCCGGTCTGGCTGCCGAGGTGTTTGAAGTTGGCCATCAGCTCGGTACTGCCATTGAAACTGTGGAATGAGCGCGCCCTGACCGAGGGGTTGCGCTGCCACTGACGCAGTCGCTGCTCCAGCTCTGGCGCGATCCTATCCAGCCGCTCCCCCTGGGGTACGTCGCGGTCGAGCATCTGCGAACAGGCCTCGTTGCTGGTCAGAATTCGATTGTCGGCGCTGACCACCATAATCCCGGTGCGCATGCGCTGAATGATCAACTGATTGAGTTGTTCCAGGCTGGCCAGACTGGCGGCCTGCTCGCGGGCCAGAATTTCCGACAGGTACAGCCGGCGGGTGACGCGCTGCACGAACAGGGCGACGGCAAAATAGATCGCGCCCAGCACGCCGGCCTGCAGGTAGTTCTGGCCGATGTAGGGATGGGTCAGGCTGAGGAAAAACGTCAGATAGATCAGCACCAGGCTGGACATTGCCGGCAGCAGCAGTCCGATACGGCCATGCAGCAGCACGTTGCCGATTGCGACCGGAATGATCAGCAGGTTGCCGAAGCCGCTGCCTATGCCTCCAGCGGCGTAGAAGATGATGCCGAGCAGGGTGATATCCAGCACTGCCAGCACGAACAGGTGAATATCCCGTCGGCCCTTGTGCAGTGACAGCGCGATCAGCACGTTGATGAACAGGTAGATCCAGCTGGCCTGAGCGTAGACCTCGGGGTTGCTCAGGGACAGCACGCCCTCGCGCAGCGACGAGCTGGTCAGCAGGGTCAGGCCGAAGCCGAGAATGACCCGATACAGATTGTACAGTCGCAGGATGCGAGGGCGCTGGGAGTCGATCCGCTCAGCGGTTGTCGTGTTCATCTCGGTGTTCCGCGCAGCAGTACCATTGGTCGCCGGCGCGCAACGCGCGTGACTCGGGCAGGTGCACCTGGCACTGCGCACAGCGGACCATCACCGGTGCATCGGTTTGCGGCCGCTGTGAGGCGGGGTTTTCCGTGTTGCGCTGCTGCTGCTGCATCGCGCGCCAGAAACGCAGGGCTACCCATACCAGCGCGGCCAGAATTATCAGTTTGATCAGTCCCATGGTGTCGCTGTGTTCCGTGCAGGGTGTTTCAGTGTATCCCAAGGCCACAGCCTGCCAAAACCATCTTGCGATTGCGGGGCACAGGCGCTTGCCGGACAATAGGCGCATCTTGACTCAGGAGAAACAACATGACGGCAACCTTGCGCATCGTGATGGCCCAGCTGAACATGCGGGTGGGCGACATCCCGGGCAATCTGGAGCGAATTATCGAGTCGTCCAGACATGCCCGTGACGAGCTGGGTGCCCGGGTCATCGTATTCCCGGAATTGTCGCTGTGCGGCTACCCGCCCGAGGATCTGCTGCTGCGCTCCAGCATGCAGGCGCGCATCAGCCGGGCGCTGGATCAGTTGTGCGAGCAGGTTCAGGGCATTTATGTCGTAGTCGGTTATCCCTGGCAGCAGGATGACCTCTGCTACAACATGGCTGCGGTCATTGCCGATGGCCGCATCCTGGCGTCATACGCAAAGCAGCACCTGCCGAACTATCGGGTATTCGACGAGAAGCGCTATTTTGCCGAGGGTTCCGAGCCGTGCTGCCTCGAGATTGACGGTCTGCCGGTCGCCCTTAGCGTCTGCGAGGATATCTGGCATCCTCAGCCCATGGCTCAAGCCCGTGACGCCGGAGCCCGGTTGATGCTCAACCTCAACGCCTCGCCCTTTCACATGGACAAGCAGCGTGAACGCGAAGCCATGCTGGCCGAGCGCGCCGCCGAAGGATCAATGCCGATCATCTATGTGAACCAGGTCGGCGGCCAGGACGAGCTGGTGTTTGATGGCGGCTCTGTAGCGGTGGACAGCGATGGTCAGATCGCCTGCCGGGTTTCTCCCTTCTGCGAGGGGCTGTATCCGGTTGATGTGCAGTTCGACGACAGCCAGGTGCGGTTGCGTCAGGGCGCGCTGGCGGCCATGCCGGAGCTGGAAGCCAGTGTATATCAGGCGCTGGTTACCGGGGTGCGTGATTACGTCAACAAGAACGGCTTCAAGGGTGTGGTCCTTGGGCTGTCCGGTGGTATCGACTCGGCCCTGACGCTGGCGGTTGCCGTCGACGCGCTCGGCGCCGAGCGGGTAGAGGCGGTAATGATGCCGTATCACTACACCTCCGGCATGAGTCTGGAGGATGCCGAGGCGCAGGCACATGCCATGCACGTAACCTACCGCGTGCTGCCGATTGCGCCGATGGTCGAGGCGTTTATGCAGACGCTGGAGCCGGTGTTTGCAGGGCTGCCGCGCGACACCACGGAAGAAAACCTGCAGGCTCGCTGTCGCGGCACGTTGCTGATGGCACTGTCGAACAAGACCGGTTCGCTGGTACTGACCACCGGCAACAAGAGTGAGATGGCGGTCGGCTATGCCACGCTGTATGGCGATATGGCAGGTGGCTTTGATGTGCTCAAGGACGTGCCCAAGACGCTGGTGTTCCGCCTGGCCGAATACCGCAATACGCTGGGCGCGGTTATCCCGCAACGGGTAATCGATCGTCCGCCGTCTGCCGAACTGGCACCTGATCAGAAAGATGAAGACTCGTTGCCGCCATATCCGGTGCTGGACGAGATTCTGCGTCTGTATATTGAACACGACCTGTCTGCCAGTGCCATCATCGCCGCCGGCTTCGACGAGGATCAGGTCAAGCGCGTGGTGCGACTGGTCGATCTGAACGAATACAAACGCCGCCAGGCGGCTGTCGGTGCGCGTATCACCCAGCGCGGCTTCGGCCGTGATCGCCGTTATCCGATTACGTCAGGATGGGCGATGGAGGACTAGCCAGCCGGCCTTTGGCCGGCAGCGGCAAGCCGCAAGCTTTAAGCTACAAGCCACAAACTAAACATCCGCGCTGCTTTTACTTGCAGCTTGAGGCTTGTAGCTTGCCGCTGCCCGACAAAAAAGCCCGCCATGGCGAATGCCGTGGCGGGCTTTTTAGTCGGGCCACCCTCAGTCGAGCAGGCCGAAGGTGATGCGGTTCCAGAAGCTGCGATGGGGTTCGCCGTTCTGGCGGACGCGAATTTCGCGGGGCAGTGAGGCTGCGGCGTCCTGGTACTGGCGTTCCATTTCGCGCTCCATCTGCGTTTTTGCCATGCGCGGCGGTGGGGCGGTAACAGCGTCGATCAGGCCAACGGAAGCCGATTCCAGCCAGTCCATTTCGGCCACAGCCGGCTCGACGTGATGCTTGAACTCGCCATCGATCAATGCCGGGTGTTCCGGATAGTTGAGCTTCAGTGTCTCCAGTGCGCTGTCTGCCAGATCCTGCATGGCCAGGCGGTTATAGCCGGCAACCATCAGGGCCAGGCCGTCACCCACCGAAGGAGTCTGCTGGAAGTTCTCGACCACGTAACGACCGCGGTTGGCAGCGGCCAGATAGGCGCCGCGCTTGAGATAGTAGTGGCCGACATGCACGTCGTAGGCTGCCAGCAGGTTACGCAGGTAAACCATGCGCGCGCGGGCGTCCGGTGCGTACTGACTGTTCGGGAAGCGGTTGATCAGCTGGGCGAAATCGTTGAACGAGTCGCGGGCGGCACCCGGGTCACGACGGGTCATGTCCAGCGGCAGGAAGCGCTCGATAATACCCTGGTCGCGGGTAAAGGAAGCCAGGCCGCGAATGTAATAGGCGTAGTCGACGTTCTGGTGGGTGGGGTGCAGGCGGATGAAACGGTCGGCTGACGCGGTCGCGGCTTCCGGCTCATAGTTCTGGTAGTAGGCGTAGATCAGTTCAAGCTGAGCCTGTTCGGCATAGCGGCCGAAGGGGTAGCGGGCCTCAAGGGCGCGCAGGGTTTCAACAGCGGAACCGTAATTTTCTGCGTCCAGATCGGTCTGGGCCTTGCGATACAGCTCCGACTCGCTGAGCGACTCGTCAATCACCGGTGCGTTGGAAGAGCACGCTGCCAGCAGTGCCAGTACTCCGACCAGCAGCAGATGTTTCATCGACATATCATGACACCCGAATGGTTGGCGTGCGCTGTTTCCAGTGCGGCCGTCCTGTTATAGTTTGGGCCTTTGCAGCCTTGTCCGGACTTCCCGGACCAGCCGTATTTAACCACAGCGTCCGGTCGATTCCAAAAGGGATTGCGGCCGGTTCCGGCGCACAACGCCTTCCAGTGAGTTCCCCATGTCAGATCGTATTCGTTTGTCCGCACAGGTCAGCCCGGAATCGGGTGGTCAACGCCTGGACCAGGTGGCCGCGCAATTGTTCCCCGACTATTCCCGTTCCCGCCTGCAGGGCTGGATCAAGGACGGCAGTCTGCTGGTCGATGGTGAGGTCAAGCGCACCCGTGACATTGTGCTGGGTGGTGAGCGGCTGGAGCTGGATGCCGAGCGCGAGATTCAGGGCGAGTGGCAGGCCGAAGCCATCGATCTGGACATCATTTATGAAGACGACGCGCTGCTGGTGATCAACAAGCCTGCCGGCCTTGTCGTGCATCCGGCTGCCGGCCATCAGGACGGCACCCTGCTCAATGCTCTGCTGCACCACGCGCCTGAACTGGCCAAGGTGCCGCGTGCCGGCATCGTCCACCGGCTCGACAAGGACACCACCGGTTTGATGGTGGTGGCCAAGACCATCGAGGCGCAGACCGACCTGGTCGCCCAGCTGCAGGCGCGCACTGTCAGCCGCGAATATGAATGTGTCGTGATTGGCGTGATGACGGCAGGCGGTAAGGTCGACCAGCCGATTGCCCGTCACGGTACCCAGCGTCAGAAGATGGCCGTCGTTGCCGGTGGCAAGACGGCGATCAGCCATTACCGGGTGATCAATCGTTTTCGTGCGCACACCCACGTCAAGGTCAAGCTGGAAACCGGGCGCACGCACCAGATTCGCGTGCACATGAGCTATATCCATTTTCCGCTGGTCGGCGATCCGGTCTATGGCGGCCGTCTGCGTATTCCGCCGGGCGCGAGCCCTGAACTGATCAAGGAACTGCGCGAGTTTCCGCGTCAGGCGCTGCACGCACGCCGGCTTGAGCTGGAGCACCCGACCGACGGTCGCCACATGAGCTGGCAAGTGCCGCTGCCGGAAGACATGCAGCATCTGCTGGCGCTGCTGCGCGAGGATGGTGAGATCGGCGAATGAGCATGCTGTGGATGAGCGCGGAGTGGCCTGCGCCAGCGCACGTACGCACCTGTATCACCACGCGCCGGGGCGGCTGCAGCCAGGGCGTGTGGAAAGGTTTTAACCTGGGTGACCATGTCGGTGATGACCCGGCCCACGTTGCCGCCAACCGCGCCGAGCTGGAGCGGGTGCTGGGGTGTCAGCCGGCCTGGCTGACCCAGGTGCATGGTACCGAGGTATGCAAGGCGGACCCGGCTCAGGTACTGGAGGCGGATGCCAGCTGGACCGACCAGCCAGGTATTGCCTGTACCATCATGACCGCTGACTGCCTGCCGGTGCTGTTCTGTGATCGTGAGGGCAGTCGCGTTGCGGCTGCCCATGCGGGCTGGCGTGGTTTGCTCGACGGGGTGCTGGAGCAGACTGTGCGCCGGCTCGGTGGCTCGGCCAGCGAACTGCTGGTATGGCTTGGGCCCGCTATCGGTCCTGCTGCCTTTGAGGTGGGGGCGGAGGTGCGTGATGCCTTTATAACGGCCGATGCCCGCGCCGCTAGCGCTTTTACTCCGGCGGAGCGTGAAGGGCATTGGTTTGCCGATCTGTACCAGCTGGCCCGTCAGCGCCTGGCTGATGTCGGCGTGCGTCAGGTCTACGGCGGTGATGAGTGCACCTGGTCGGATGCTGCACGTTTCTTTTCCTACCGCCGGGATGGGCAAACCGGGCGCTTTGCCTCCCTCATCTGGCTGGAGTCGCCAGTCGCCGGCTAAAAGGCGACAAAAAATTGACCCTAATCATCATGGGGTCACTTGAAAGCGCAATAATCGTCCCTATAACTGTGTCATCACAGATGAAAGGCCCGCTACGAACTGTTCGGCCGGGCTCAGACTAGAGGACTTTTATTCATGCGCATTGACCGTATGACCAGCAAGCTTCAGGTCGCCCTGTCCGACGCACAATCCATGGCCGTCGGCCGCGACCATTCCCAGATCGACCCGCTGCACCTGGTGCTGGCGCTGATTGAGCAGCAGCACGGCTCGATCAAGCCGCTGCTGATGCAGGTCGGCTTTGATATCGCCGCCCTGCGCGCAGCCCTGAACGAGGCCATCGACAAACTTGCGACCGTCAGCAATCCAACCGGTGACGTCAGCCTGTCTACCGAGCTGGCACGTCTGCTCAACCAGGCTGACCGGCTGGCGCAGAAGCAGGGCGACCAATTCATCTCCAGCGAACTGGTGCTGCTGGCGGCGATGGACGACAACACGACCGCAGGCAAGATTCTGCTGGGGCAGGGCGTGTCCAAGAAAGCGCTGGAAAACGCCATCAACAACCTGCGCGGCGGCGAGTCGGTCAACGACCCGAATGCCGAAGAGTCACGCCAGGCGCTGGACAAGTACACCGTCGACCTGACCAAGCGCGCCGAAGAGGGCAAGCTGGACCCGGTGATCGGCCGTGACGACGAAATTCGCCGTACCGTCCAGGTGCTGCAGCGTCGTACCAAGAACAACCCGGTGCTGATCGGCGAGCCCGGCGTGGGCAAGACCGCCATTGTTGAAGGCCTGGCCCAGCGTATCGTCAACGGTGAAGTGCCGGATGGCCTGAAAGACAAGCGCCTGCTGTCACTTGATATGGGGGCGCTGATCGCCGGTGCCAAGTTCCGTGGCGAGTTTGAAGAGCGCCTGAAGGCGGTGCTGAACGAACTGTCCAAGCAGGAAGGCCGCGTCATTCTGTTTATCGACGAGCTGCACACCATGGTTGGCGCCGGCAAGGCCGAAGGCTCCATGGATGCGGGCAACATGCTCAAGCCGGCGCTGGCGCGCGGCGAGCTGCATTGCGTTGGCGCAACCACGCTGGACGAGTACCGTCAGTACATTGAAAAGGATGCCGCGCTGGAGCGCCGCTTCCAGAAGGTGCTGGTCGATGAGCCCTCTGAAGAGGACACCATCGCGATTCTGCGTGGTCTGAAAGAGCGCTACGAAGTGCACCACAAGATCACCATCACCGATGGCGCGATCATTGCCGCAGCCAAGCTGTCGCACCGCTACATCACTGACCGTCAGTTGCCGGACAAGGCCATCGACCTGATCGATGAAGCGGCCAGCCGCATTCGCATGGAAATTGATTCCAAGCCCGAGGCGCTGGACCGTCTGGAGCGTCGCCTGATTCAGCTCAAGGTGGAGCGTGAGGCGCTGAAGAAGGAAGACGACGACGCCGCCCTCAAGCGACTGGAGAAACTGAAGGACGATATCGCCAAGCTCGAGCGTGAATACGCCGATCTGGAAGAAATCTGGAAGGCTGAAAAGGCTGACGTACAGGGCTCGGCGCAGATTCAGGAAAAGATCGAGCAGGCCAAGGCCGAGCTGGATCAGGCTCGTCGCAAGGGCGACCTGAACCGCATGGCCGAGCTGCAGTACGGCGTGATCCCGGATCTAGAGCGCAGCCAGCAGATGGCCGAGCAGCACACCAAGCCGGAAAACCAGCTGCTGCGCAACAAGGTAACCGACGAGGAAATCGCCGAGGTCGTCTCCAAGTGGACCGGGATCCCGGTGGCCAAGATGCTCGAAGGCGAGCGTGACAAGCTGCTGCGTATGGAAGATGCCCTGCACAAGCGGGTTATCGGCCAAAACGAAGCGGTGGTGGCAGTTTCCAATGCGGTGCGCCGTTCACGGGCCGGTCTGGCCGACCCGAACCGCCCGAGTGGCTCGTTCATGTTCCTTGGTCCGACCGGTGTCGGTAAAACCGAGCTGTGCAAGGCGCTGGCCGAGTTTCTGTTCGATACCGAAGACGCCATGGTGCGGATCGACATGTCCGAGTTCATGGAGAAGCATTCGGTGGCTCGTCTGATCGGCGCGCCTCCGGGCTATGTCGGCTATGAAGAAGGCGGTTATCTGACCGAAGCGGTACGTCGCAAGCCGTACTCGGTGATCCTGATGGATGAGGTCGAGAAGGCGCATCCGGATGTGTTCAACGTGCTGCTGCAGGTGCTGGAAGACGGCCGTCTGACCGACAGCCAGGGCCGCACCGTCGATTTCCGCAACACCGTGGTGGTGATGACCTCCAACCTGGGGTCTGCGCAGATTCAGGAACTGGTGGGTGATCGCGAAGCGCAGCATGCGGCGGTGATGGACGCCCTGACCCAGCACTTCCGGCCTGAGTTTATCAACCGGGTTGACGAAGTGGTTGTGTTTGAGCCGCTTGGCAAGGATCAGATCGCCGGTATCGCTGATATCCAGCTCAGCCGTTTGCGTCAGCGTCTGGCCGAACGCGAACTGGATCTGCAGCTCAGCGATGAGGCACTGGAGAAACTGATCTCGGTTGGCTATGACCCGGTGTATGGCGCGCGGCCGCTCAAGCGCGCGATCCAGCGCTGGATCGAAAACCCGCTGGCTCAGCGTATCCTGGCTGGCGACTTTGCCCCGGGCGTGACTATTCACGCCAAGGTCGAAGGCGACGAGTTTGTGTTTACGGCCTGATTGATGTTGTATTGATGAGAAACCCCGCACGGGAGACCGTGCGGGGTTTTTGTTTGTGTGTTGATTTGTTTGGTGCCCTGCATTGTTCAAGTCTGCTTTTCGCCTCTACGGCGAGCAGGGGGAAATGCTTGGCCATTTCCCCCTGCACCCCCTAGGCCACCCCGGCTACGCGGCCCTTCGGGTTCGCTGCGTTGCTCGGCCTGACGGGGAGCCGTAAAACTCGGGGCTACGCCCCTCAGACATCCTACGGCTCTTTTTCCCGCCAGCCCTGCGCTACTCGCCCGCGTAAACGGGGATCCGGGTCCGCGCCGAATTCGCCGTCCAGTGGCAGAATCTGCAGCTTCCTTGTTATTGAACAGAAAAAAGCCCCGGGAATATCCGAGGCCTTTTCTTACCGCTCGATCCAACGCTTACAGCAACATCGTCCGAATATCCCCCAGCAATTCACCCAGACGCCTGGTGAACTGCGCGGCCGCTGCGCCGTTGATGGCGCGGTGGTCGTAGGACAGGGACAGCGGAAGCATCAGCTGCGGCTGGAAGCTGGCGCCATCCCAGACCGGCTGCATGGTCGCCTTGGAGACCCCAAGAATCGCCACTTCCGGGCTGTTGACGATCGGCGTGAAGTAGGTGCCGCCGATGTGGCCCAGGCTGGAAATGGTGAAGCAGGCGCCCTGCATGGCGTCGGCTCCGAGCTTCTTGTTGCGCGCCTTGTCGGCCAGTTCGGCCGCTTCGGCTGCCAGCTGCAGCAGACTCTTCTTGTCGACATCACGGATAACCGGCACCAATAGGCCGTCCGGTGTGTCGACGGCGAAGCCGATGTGCACGTACTTCTTCTGAATCAGCTGCTTGCCATTGGCCGCCAGCGAGACATTGAAGTTCGGCTGCTCACGCAGCAGATGGGCACAGGCCTTGAGCAGGAACGGCAGCACGGTCAGTTTGACGCCGGCCTTGTCGGCAGCCGCTTTCTGCTCCTTGCGGAAGGCTTCCAGCGCGCTGATGTCGGCCAGGTCGAACTGGGTGACGTGCGGCACGTTGAGCCAGCTGCGGTGCAGGTTGCTGGCGCCGACCTGCTGCAGGCGGGTCATGTCGACGGTCTCGATCTCGCCAAACCGGGAGAAGTCGACTTCCGGCACCGGCGGAATACCGCTGCCACCGGTTGCGCCAGCAGGTGCTGCCTTGCGCTGCTGCATGACCGCCTGTACGTGTTTCTGTACGTCTTCCTTGAGGATGCGCTCGCGCGGGCCAGTCGGTTTGACCTCGGTCAGATCGATGCCGAACTCGCGGGCCAGCATACGCACGGCCGGGCCGGCATGGACCTTGGCCCCTTCACGGCTGGGGCCGCCGACGGGCGGCGCGCTGGGCTGCTCCTCGCTGGCCTTGCTGCTGGCTGCGGGCGCCTCACGTTTGGCTGCTTCGTTCTTGGCGGCCTGCGGCTGATCTTCCTGCTTGGCAGCGTTGTCGTCGCCCTTGACCTGCATGTGCATGATCACATCGCCGGTCTTGACGTCCTGCTCCAGTTTGATGTCGATCGACTCAATCACACCGGAGAAGGGCGCGGGCAGCTCCATGCTGGCCTTGTCCGACTCCAGTACCAGCAGCGACTGGTCGGCTTCGACCTGATCGCCCTTGCTCACCAGAATTTCGATCACGCGTGCACTGTCGGTACCCAGATCCGGGACCTTGATGGCTTCGCTGCGGCTGCTGGCGCTGGCGGCAGGCTTGCTGTCGTCGGCTTTCGGCTCGGGCTTCTGCTCAGCCTTGGGCGCGGTTTCGGCAGGCTTGTCGTCGCTGTCTGCCTGCTTGGGTTGTGCGTCGCCCTCGACTTCCAGTTCGATCAGCGGGTCGCCCTCTTTCAGGCTGTCGCCCAGCTTGAATTTGATCGACGTGACCTTGCCTGCCTTGGGCGAGGGGATTTCCATGCTGGCCTTGTCGGACTCGACAACGGCCAGCGATTGTTCAGCTTCGACCTGATCGCCTTCCTTGATCAGAATTTCAATGACCTCGCCTTCACCGCCGAGGTCGGGCACCTTGATGAGTTCACTCATGGCGTCGCTCCTTAGCAGTCCAGCGGATTGGGTTTGTCAGCATCTAGGCCAAAGGCCTTGAGCGCATCGGTCAGCACCTTGGGCTTGAGTTTGCCCTGCTCGACCAGCGCGCTGAGTGCGGTATAGGCAACCCAGTGGCGATCCACCTCGAAGAAGTGACGCAGCTTGCGACGGCTGTCGCTGCGGCCGAAGCCGTCGGTGCCGAGCACCTTGTAGGGCGCAGGCACCCACTGGCGAATCTGATCGGCATACAGCTTCATGTAGTCGGTGGCGGCGATGACCGGGCCCTGACGCTTGTCCAGACACTGCTCGACGAAGCTGGTCTTGGGCTTGCGGGTCGGGTGCAGGCGGTTGTCGCGCTCGACTGCCAGACCGTCACGGCGCAGCTCGTTGAAGCTGGTGACGCTCCAGATGTCGGCGCTGACGCCAAAGTCGCTCTTGAGGATGGCGGCGGCTTCGCGCACTTCGCGCAGGATGGTGCCGGAGCCCATCAGCTGCACGTGCAGATCGCCCGGCTTGCCGGTGGAGTCGAGCAGATACATGCCGCGCATGATGCCGTCTTCCACGCCTTTGCCCTTGGGCATGGCCGGTTGGGTGTAGGCCTCGTTCATGACGGTGAGGTAGTAGTAGACGTTCTCCTGCTCCTCCATCATGCGCCGCGCGCCCTCGCGGATGATCACTGCCAGTTCATAGCCGTAGGTCGGGTCGTAGCTGCGGCAGTTGGGAATGGTCGACGCCAGCAGGTGGCTGTGACCGTCCTCGTGCTGGAGACCCTCACCGTTCAGGGTGGTGCGGCCGGCGGTGCCGCCGATCAAAAAACCCTTGGCGCGGCTGTCGCCGGCGGCCCAGGCCAGATCGCCGATACGCTGGAAGCCGAACATCGAATAGAAGATGTAGAACGGCAGCATCGGCTGGTTGTGCGTGCTGTAGGCCGTGCCGGCCGCAATCCAGCTGGACATCGCACCGGCTTCGTTGATGCCTTCCTCGAGGATCTGACCTTTCTTGTCCTCGCGATAGAACATCACCTGATCCTTGTCGACCGGCTCGTACAGCTGACCGACCGAGGAATAGATGCCGAGTTGACGGAACATGCCTTCCATACCGAAGGTGCGGGCTTCGTCCGGCACGATGGGTACGATGCGCGGGCCGAGTTCCTTGTCCTTGACCAGTTGCGACAGGATGCGCACGAAGGCCATGGTGGTCGAAATCTCACGGTCGCCGGTGCCGTCCAGAATGGCTTTCAGGGTGTCCAGCGGCGGAACCGGAACACGCTTGCTTTCGACGCGGCGCTGCGGCATGTAGCCACCGAGCGCTTCGCGGCGGGCGTGCAGGTACTTGTATTCGGCACTGCCTTCCTCCGGTTTGAAGAATGGCAGTTTTTCCAGTTCGTCGTCGTTGACCGGAATGTCGAAGCGGTCGCGGAATTTCTTTAGGCTGTCGATATCGACTTTCTTGGTGTTGTGCGCGGTGTTCTGACCCTGGCCGGCACCGGTGCCGTAGCCCTTGATGGTCTTGGCCAGAATGACCGACGGCTGGCCTTCGTGGTTGACCGCCTCATGGTACGCGGCATACACCTTGTACGGGTCGTGGCCGCCACGGTTGAGCTTCCAGATTTCCTCGTCGGAGAGGTCCTTGACCATCTCCTTCAGCTCGGGGCGGGTGCCGAAGAAGTGCTCGCGCACGAACGCACCGTCCTTGGCCTTGTAATTCTGGTAGTCGCCGTCGACGGCTTCTTCCATACGCTGTTGCAGCAGGCCGTTGTCGTCCTTGGCGAACAGCGGGTCCCACATGCGCCCCCAGATGACTTTGATGACGTTCCAGTCGGCACCGCGGAAGCTGCCTTCCAGTTCCTGGATAATCTTGCCGTTGCCGCGCACCGGGCCGTCCAGACGCTGCAGGTTGCAGTTGATCACGAAGATCAGGTTGTCCAGTTTCTCGCGACCGGCCAGCGAGATGGCACCGAGGGTTTCCGGCTCGTCGGTTTCACCGTCGCCCACAAAGCACCAGACCTTCTGCTTGCCCGGCTCGATAAAGCCGCGGTGCTCGAGGTACTTCATAAAGCGCGCTTGGTAGATCGCCTGAATCGGGCCCAGGCCCATGGAGACCGTCGGGAACTGCCAGAAGTCGGGCATCAGCCACGGGTGCGGGTAGGAGGACAGCCCTTTGCCGTCGACCTCCTGGCGGAAGTTCTCCATTTGCTCTTCGCTGATGCGGCCTTCCATGAACGCGCGGGCGTAGATGCCGGGCGAGGCATGGCCCTGGAAGAAGACCAGGTCACCGCCGTGTTCCTCGGTCGGCGCCTTGAAGAAGTAGTTGAAGCCGATGTCGTAGAGCGTCGCACTGGAGGCGAAGGTGGAAATGTGGCCACCCAGATCCGGGTCCTGCTGGTTGGTGCGCATGACCATCGCCAGGGCGTTCCAGCGGACCAGCGAGCGAATGCGGCGTTCCATGAACAGGTCGCCGGGCATGCGGGCTTCGTGGGTGACCGGAATGGTGTTGCGATACGGTGTAGTGATGGCGTACGGCAGCGGGGTGCCGCTGCGGCTGGCCAGCTCACCAAGCCGGGTCATCAGGTAGTGCGCGCGGTCTTCACCCTCGTTGTCGAGGACGGACTCCAGCGCGTCGAGCCATTCCTGGGTTTCGAGTGGATCAATATCATCGTGCTTCATTGTGGTCTCCAGACCTTGTGGGCCTTGCAAGTGCCGGAAGCGGTCGCGAACCTGCCGATCGGAGGGTGTCGACCTGGGCTTGCCAAACACCTGTGGGTGTTGTGACAGGGTGTATTGGAATTTGTTCTGTAGTTTTACTACATAAAATCAGCTTTATCCAGTCCGCAAAGGTCTAATTTGTAGTTGTACTACATTCAGACTATCTGGTCATGTTGCGCCGCTTCCCCGTCGGCAGCCATCGTGGCAAGCTGCTGTTTCGGTTCATGAACAGGATAGACCATGCCATCTACGCTGCCCCCGCTGCCGGAGTCCCTGCAGGCAACCCGTGATCATCATCTTGCCCAGTGGGCGGCCGCGCTCGCCCAGGCGGGGCTGACCGAGCGTCGGTCGGAACTCGGTGAGGTTTTTGAAACAGAGCTGGCGCAGGTGCTGGCCGCCAGTGACTTCGTGGCAGAGCAGTTACGCCGTGATCCTTTGCTGGCCTGGCGGCTGGTGGAGCAGGGGCGTTTGACCCGCTCACTCGAAGAGGGCGAGCTGCGTGGCTTGCTGCAGCAGGTGCTGGAAGGCTGTGACAGTGAGGAGCAACTGGCGCAGCGTCTGCGCCGCTTTCGTCAGTGGCAGCAGGTGCGCATCATCTGGCGCGACCTGACCCGCCGGGCGGCATTGAAGGAAA
This sequence comes from Halopseudomonas sp. L-58, assembly GCF_056859475.1. Taxonomy (NCBI): domain Bacteria; kingdom Pseudomonadati; phylum Pseudomonadota; class Gammaproteobacteria; order Pseudomonadales; family Pseudomonadaceae; genus Halopseudomonas; species Halopseudomonas sp. L-58. The sequence goes on along the minus strand of NZ_JBSXON010000071.1, from coordinate 137,480 downwards.
CCACCCGGGATCTCTCGGATATGGCCGACGCCTGCATCGACGAGGCCTATCAGTGGCTGTACCGGCTCTGCTGTACCAGCTTCGGCGAGCCGGTCAGTCGTGACGGTGTGCCGCAGCACATGGTGGTACTCGGTATGGGCAAATTGGGCGCGGTCGAGTTGAATCTGTCGTCCGATATTGACCTGATCTTTGCCTATCCCGAGGCAGGTGAGACCCGCGGCGGTCGCCGCAGCCTGTCGAATCAGGAGTTTTTCATTCGCCTGGGGCAAAAGCTGATCAAGGCGCTGGATGCGCCCACGGTCGATGGCTTTGTGTTCCGTGTCGACATGCGCCTGCGCCCCTATGGCGACAGCGGTGCGCTGGTGTTCAGCTTTGACGCGCTGGAACAGTACTACCAGAGTCAGGGGCGCGACTGGGAGCGCTACGCCATGATCAAGGCGCGGGTGGTGGCCGGTGATCAGCAGGCCGGCGCCGAGCTGCTGGCGATGCTGCGGCCGTTTGTCTACCGGCGTTACCTGGACTTCGCCGCGATTGACGCGCTGCGCACGCTCAAACAGATGATTCAGCGCGAGGTGCAGCGTAAGGGCCTGCACGACAACGTCAAACTGGGCTCTGGTGGCATCCGCGAGGTCGAATTTATCGGTCAGGCGTTCCAGTTGATTCACGGAGGGCGTGACCGCAGCCTTCAGCAGCGGCCGATTCTGGGGGTGCTGAAAACCCTGGGTGAGAATAACTACCTGCCTGCTGAAGCAGTGCAGGAACTGACCGATGCCTATGGCTTTTTGCGTGATACCGAACACGCCCTGCAGGCGGTTGATGACCGCCAGACGCAGATGCTGCCGACTGATCCGCAAGGCCAGGCGCGGATTGCGTGGATGCTCGGTTTTTCCAGCTGGGAGGCCTTTCGTGAGCGACTTGACGCCGAACGTTGGCGTGTAGCCCGTCATTTTGCCGGCGTGATTGCGGACCCGGACGAAGACGAGGACGAGCTGCAGTCGAGCCAGACCGACTGGGTGCCGTTGTGGGATGGCACCCTGGAGCCGGAGCAGGCACTGCAGCAACTGACAGAGGCTGGCTACACCGAAGCGCCAGCGGCCTGGAAGCGTCTGCAGGATCTGCTCGGCTCGGCCAGAGTGCGTGCCATGCAGCGGGCGGGGCGCGAGCGGCTGGATACCTTCATGCCGCGGCTGCTGGCCATGGCCTGCGAGCAGGATAACCCCGATCTGGCTCTGGAGCGCGTGCTGCCCCTGGTCGAGGCAGTGGCGCGGCGCTCTGCCTATCTGGTGCTGCTGACCGAGAATCCGGGTGCACTGCGTGAGCTGCTGGTGTTGTGTGCGGCCAGCCCGTGGATCGCCGAGCAGATTGCCCGCTACCCGGTGGTGCTGGATGAGCTGCTGAACGCCGGACGACTTTACCGGCCACCGGTCGCAGAGGAGCTGGCCGACGAGCTGCGCCAGCAGTTGCTGCGCATCCCCGAGGACGATCTTGAACAGCAGATGGAAACCCTGCGCTATTTCAAGCGGGCGCACGTGCTGCGCATTGCTGCTTCGGAAATTGCGGGCACCCTGCCGCTGATGAAGGTAAGTGATTACCTGACCTGGATGGCGGAAGCGATCCTGCAGCAGGTGCTGATGCTGGCCTGGCGCGAGATGGTCGCACGCCACGGCCGCCCGGCGCGGGCCGACGGGTCGCGCTGCGAGCTGGATTTCATCATTATTGGTTATGGCAAGGTCGGCGGTATTGAGCTGGGGCATGGCTCCGATCTGGATCTGGTGTTTATCCACGACGGTGATCCGCAGGCCGATACCGATGGTGAGCGACCGATCGAGGGTAGCAAGTTCTTCACCCGGCTGGGGCAGCGGGTGATCCACATGCTCAATACCCAGACGGTTTCCGGGGCATTGTACGAGGTGGATATGCGCCTGCGGCCGTCCGGCGATTCCGGGCTGCTGGTCAGCTCGCTGGCGTCGTTCTCGCGCTATCAGCTGGATGAGGCCTGGACCTGGGAGCATCAGGCGCTGGTGCGGGCACGTGCGCTGGTCGGCTGTGAACGTCTTGCCGAACGCTTTCAGGCGCTGCGGGCTCAGGTGTTGGGCCGCCAGCGCGATGAGCAAACACTGCTGCGCGAGGTCAGCGACATGCGCCAGAAGATGCGCGACAACCTCGGTACCAAGGCAACGCGGGCCGGTACAACGGCAGATGCCTTCACCGCGGCGCAATTGTTTGATCTCAAGCAGGACGCAGGTGGTATCGTTGACATCGAATTTATGGTGCAATATGCGGTTCTTGCCTGGTCGTGCCGGTACCCCGAATTACTGCGCTACACCGACAACATCAGGATTCTTGATGAGCTGCAAAACGCCGGTCTGATCGCCGGTGAGGATGTCACCAGCCTGCAGGAGGCTTACAAGGCCTACCGGGCTGCAGCTCATCGCCTGGCTCTACAGAATCAGCCGGGCAAAGTAAGCGGCGACCAGTTTCATGATTTCCGACACGGGGTCATCAAGCTCTGGCAGCAGGTGCTGCCACCCCAGGAGCCGATCCCCGATACGCGGGTGTGATCGGCTAGGGCGCGCTCAGGCAGAAACCAAGAACGCAAGACTGATTGAATAGATACGTATGGAGCTGGCTGCTATGTCGATGGCCGATCGTGATGGTCTAATCTGGTTTGATGGTGAAATGATTCCCTGGCGTGAAGCCAATATTCACGTGCTCACGCACTCGCTGCACTATGGCATGGGCGTATTCGAAGGCGTCCGTGCCTACAAGACCCCTGATGGCACCGCCATCTTCCGTCTGGACGCACACACCGATCGCCTGTTCGATTCTGCCCACATCATGGGCATGAAGATTCCCTTTACCAAGGAACAGCTGAACGAGGCGCAGCGCGCCGTGGTTCGCGAGAACAACCTGGAAACCGCCTATATTCGCCCGCTGGTGTTCTACGGATCCGAAGGCATGGGTATTCGCGCTGACAACCTGAAGGTACATGTTGCCATCGCAGCCTGGCATTGGGGTGCCTACATGGGCGAAGAAGCACTTGAGCGCGGCATCAAGATTCGCACCAGTTCCTTCACCCGTCACCACGTCAACATCACCATGACCCGTGCCAAGGCCAGCGGTGCCTACATGAACTCCATGCTGGCGCTGCAGGAAGCGGTCTCCGCCGGTGCCGACGAGGCGCTGCTGCTGGATCCGGAAGGCTATGTTGCCGAGGGCTCGGGCGAGAACGTATTCATCGTCAAGAACGGCACTATCTACACCCCGGAAGTGACTGCCTGCCTGAACGGTATTACCCGCGCAACGGTGCTGGCGCTGGCGTCGCAGTTCAATATCCCGGTTGTCGAGAAGCGCATCACTCGTGATGAAGTCTACATCGCCGACGAGGCCTTCTTCACCGGCACCGCCGCCGAAGTTACGCCGATTCGCGAGCTGGATTGCCGCCAGATCGGTGCAGGCCGTCGCGGTCCGATCACTGAAAAACTGCAGAAGGCATACTTCGATCTGGTCACCGGCCAGACCGCAGAGCACGCCGAATGGCGGACGCTGGTCGGTTGATAGCCGCAAGCGGCAAGCCTCAAGCGGCAAATATTTGCGCGCCGCTTGGGGTTTGTTGCTTGAGGCTTGAAGCTCGAAGCTTATGAACATCCTGATTATCGGTCCCAGCTGGGTTGGCGACATGGTGATGGCGCAGACGCTGTTCACCTGTCTGAAGCAACGCCATGGTGACGGCTGCATGATCGATGTGCTGGCGCCTGACTGGAGCCGGCCGATTCTCGAGCGCATGCCGGAAGTGCGCAGCGCGCTGAGCTTTCCGCTCGGTCATGGCGCGCTGGAGCTTGCTACCCGGCGGCGCATTGGTCGCAGTCTGGCCGGTCAGTACGAGCAGGCGATTCTGCTGCCCAACTCCCTCAAGTCAGCGCTGGTTCCGTTCTTTGCCGACATTCCGCTGCGCACCGGTTGGCGCGGCGAGATGCGCTACGGTCTGCTCAACGACGTACGCAAGCTGGACAAGGACGCCTACCCGCTGATGATCGAGCGCTTTATGGCGCTGGCCTATGAGCCGGGCACCGAGCTGCCGAAACCCTACCCACGCCCGTCACTGCAGATTGATCCGGCATCGCGCGATGCGGCCTTGGCGCATTTTGGCCTAGAGCGTGATCGTCCGGTGCTGGCGCTGTGTCCGGGGGCCGAATTTGGCGAGGCCAAGCGCTGGCCTTCGGAGCATTATGCTGCTGTCGCCGAGGCGCGCATTCGTCAGGGCTGGCAGGTGTGGCTGTTCGGCTCGAAGAACGACCACGCGGTGGCCGAACAGATCCGTGGCCGGCTGATTCCGGGGTTGCGTGAAGAGTCGACCAACCTGTGTGGCGATACCAGTCTGGCCCAGGCGATTGACCTGCTGTCGTGCGCTGACGCGGTGGTCAGCAATGACTCGGGGCTGATGCATGTGGCTGCGGCGCTGAATCGCCCGCTGGTGGCGGTCTACGGCTCGACCTCGCCCGGTTTTACGCCGCCGCTGGCTGACCAGGTGGAAATGGTGCGGCTGGGTCTGGATTGCAGCCCCTGCTTTGATCGGACCTGCCGGTTTGGTCATTACAACTGTCTGCGTGATCTGGCACCTGCCCAGGTGGACGCAGCGCTGGATCGGCTGGTAGGCGATCTGCTGCCCGACCCGCAGGACAGCTGATCCTGATGCGGGTGCTGCTGATCAAGACGTCCTCGCTCGGGGATGTCATTCATACCCTCCCGGCATTGACCGATGCTGCGCGCGCTATCCCAGGCATCCGTTTTGACTGGGTGGTGGAAGAGGGCTTTGCCGAAATTCCGTCCTGGCATCCGGCCGTGGAGGCCGTGATTCCGGTGGCCATTCGTCGTTGGCGCAAGAAGCCGTTTCAGGCAGTGCGCAGCGGTGAGTGGGGTGCCTTCAAGCGCCGTCTGCGCGAGACTGACTATGATTTGGTGATCGATGCACAGGGCCTGCTCAAGAGCGCCTGGCTGACCCGCTATGCCCGCGCCGAGGTGGTGGGGCTGGATCGGGACTCGGCCCGTGAGCCGCTGGCCGCACGCTTCTATCAACGTCGGCTGCCGGTACCCTGGGGCCAGCACGCGGTGGAGCGTACTCGCCAGCTGTTTGCCCAGGCGCTTGGCTACACGCTGGAGGAAGGGCTGGGGGATTACGGCCTGGACCGCGCGGCATTGGGCGCCGAATCGGCCAGCACGCCTTATGTGGTGCTGTTGCATGGCACCACCTGGGTGACCAAGCACTGGCCCGAGCTCTATTGGCGGCAACTGGCCGAGCGGTTGGTTGCCAGCGGTGTTGATGTGCGCCTGCCGTGGGGGAGCCTCGATGAGCAGGCCCGTGCGCTGCGCATCGCTGAAGGGCTGGAAGGCGCGCTGGTATTGCCCCGTTTGCCGTTGCGTGATGTTGCCCGGCAGCTGGCCGGTGCCAGCGCCTGTGTCGCAGTCGATACCGGGCTCGGCCATCTGGCAGCGGCGCTGGATGTGCCGACCCTGTCGCTGTTCGGGCCAACCAATCCGGGCTTCACCGGCGCCTACGGTCGTGCACAGCAGCATCTGGCCAGCGATTTTGCCTGCGCGCCCTGTCTGCGCAAGCAATGTACCTATAAGCCGACCCCTGAGGATGCCCGCCGGTTCGATCTGACCCGCGAGCAACCTCTGTGCTTTACTCGACTTGACCCCGAGAGGGTCATGCAGCACCTGCAACCGCTGCTGTCCAACAAGAGAATCGTCTGATGCAGCTGGCTTTTGTGCTTTACAAGTATTTTCCCTTTGGCGGTTTGCAGCGTGACTTCATGCGCATCGCCAAGGTTTGTCAGGAGCGCGGACACAGCATTCGTGTCTATACCCTGATCTGGGAAGGCGATATTCCCGAGGGGTTTGAAGTGCTGGTTGCCCCCGTCAAGGCCCTGAGCAATCATCGCCGTAACGAGAAATTCACCGCCTGGGTCGAGGCCGACCTGGTCAAACGCCCGGTCGACCGGGTGGTTGGCTTCAACAAGATGCCGGGGCTGGATGTTTACTATGCTGCCGATCCCTGCTTCGAAGACAAGGCGCAGACCCTGCGCAACCCGCTGTATCGCATCTCCAGCCGTTACCGCCACTTTGCCGAGTACGAGCGGGCGGTATTCTCGCCTGCTGGCAAGACGCAGATTCTGATGATCTCCGAGGTACAGCAGCCGCTGTTTACCAAACACTATAAAACCCCGCTGGATCGCTTCCATCTGCTGCCGCCGGGCATCGCACCGGATCGTCGGGCACCGGCCAACGCGGCCGAGATTCGCGCCGACTTCCGTGCTGAGTTCGGTCTGGCGGACGACGAACTGCTGCTGGTGCAGATCGGCTCCGGGTTTATCACCAAGGGTGTGGACCGCTCCATTCGCGCACTCGCGGCGCTGCCAGCTGACCTGCGCAAGCGCACTAGGCTGATGGTGATCGGTCAGGATGATCCCGGCACCTTCCAGCGCATCGCGCGCTCGCTGGCGGTGGATGACCGGGTGATCTTCATGAAGGGGCGCAGCGATGTACCGCGCTTTTTGCTGGGCGCCGATTTGCTGATTCATCCCGCCTACAACGAAAACACCGGCACTGTGCTGCTTGAATCGCTGGTGGCGGGTCTGCCGGTGCTGGTGACGGATGTGTGCGGTTACGCCCATTACATCAGCGAGGCAGACTGTGGCCTGGTTGTGCCGTCGCCATTCAAGCAGAGTCAGCTCGACCAGATGTTGAGCGACATGCTGAGCAACTCAGTCTTGCGCAAGGAGTGGAAAGCCAATGCCCTGCGGTTTGCCGATCAGGCCGATCTCTACAGCCTGCCTGAGCGTGCTGCGGATGTGATCCTGGGAGCTGGCGCGTGAGCAATACCCTGATTCTGCGCGAGCCTTTCCTCAGTCTGTGGGCCAATCGCGACGCCTTCGATGCGGTGGAAGCGCTGCAAGGCGAGGTATTTCGCGAACTTGAAGCACGCCGCACGCTGCGCACGGAAGTCAATGGCAAGGGTTATTTCGTCAAGATTCATCGTGGCGTCGGGTGGGGCGAGATTTTCAAGAACTGGTCGACCCTCAAGCGCCCGGTGCTGGGCGCAGGGCAGGAGTGGCAGGCGATTCAGGCACTGACCGCTGCCGGCATCAATACCATGACGGCGGTAGCCTTTGGTGAGCGGGGCAGCAACCCTGCTGCACAGCACTCGTTCATCATTACCGAAGAGCTGGCGCCGACCATCAGTCTTGAGGATTACAGTCGTGACTGGCTGCATAAGCCGCCGGCTCCGGGCATCAAATGGGCGCTGATTCGTCGTGTCGCCGAGATGACCGCTGCAATGCACCGCGCCGGCGTCAATCACCGCGATTGCTACATTTGCCACTTCCTGCTGCATACCGACAGGCCGATGACCGCGCACGACTTCAAACTGTCGATCATCGATCTGCACCGCGCACAGATTCGTCCGACCGTGCCCCGGCGCTGGCGCGACAAGGATCTGGCGGGGCTGTATTTCTCGGCGCTCGAGATCGGCCTGACCCAACGCGACAAACTGCGTTTTTTGCGCGCCTATTTTGCCACCCCGCTGCGTGAAACCCTGCGCTTGGAAGCCCCGTTGCTGGCGCTGCTGGAGCGCAAGGCGCAGAAGCTGCAGGCCCGTTTCGAGCGCAAGTATGCGCCGGGGGCCGATGAATGAAGCGCTGGACCCTGAACCCCGAGTACGCCACCGGGGAGAGCGGTCGGCTGTTCGCCGATCTGGATACGGTGTTTGCGCTTGAAGGCGAAAAGATCACCCAGGACCCACTCAGTACTGTGCACCGGGTCTGGGTTGCCGACCGGTATTACTACGTCAAACGTTACACGGGCGCGGGCAAGAACCTGCGCCGCTACGTTGGCCGTCCGCGAATTCGGGCGGAGTGGGAAAACCTGCTGAATTTCCACGCCTGGGGGATTCCGTCTGCAACAGTCGTCGGATTCGGGCAAGAACGCCGCCGCGGCGCATTCGTGCGCGGCGCACTGATTACCGAGGAGTTGCCTGATACCTCTGATCTGGCGCGTATTGCATCGCAGCGTGATGCGCGTTTGCGCGATGGCGCATGGGTTGCGCACGTCTCGCGCCAAATCGCCTGGGCGACCCGAATGATGCACGATCAGGGCTTTACCCATAACGATCTGAAGTGGCGTAACCTGCTGGTCGACAACCGGGCGCTTGGCAATGTCTACTTCATTGATTGTCCCGGCGGCAGCTTCTGGTGGGGCCCCATGCTGCGCTATCGGGTTATCAAGGACTTGGCGTGCCTCGACAAGATTGCCAAGCATCACCTCAGCCGCAGCCAGCGGCTGGCGTTTTTCAAACTGTATCTGGGCAAGCAACGTCTGGACCGTATGGATCGCAAACAACTGCGCGCGATCCTGAACTTCTTCAAGGGCCGAGAATGACGCGTACTCCCTTCATTGCAGTTAACGCACGGGATGTATTGTCCCGGCATGGTCTCGACAGCTTCGAGGCGCTTTGGGCGCTCCAGGTTGACGCCGTTGACGCACCGAATACGGGGCGCGGTGGCTGGAGCAGCGTCTGTCGTCTGGAGTTGGACGATGCCAACGGTCAGGTGCAGCGCTTTTATCTCAAGCGACAGGACAACCATTGCACCCGTACCCTTAACAGCCCCCTGGGGGAGCCAACCTTTGCCCGTGAGTTTCGGGCTATTCAGGCCTATGCCAGACAGGGTATCCCCGCGCTGGACGCTGCTTTCTTCGGTCAGCGCAGAGAGCGCGGTCATGCCCAGGCCGTGCTGCTGACGCGGGCCCTGGACGACTATGCGCCGCTGGACGAGTGGTTTGAGCGCTGGAGTCAGTTGTCAGTCAGTGAGCTGCGTACCTTGATACTGTCCGCAGCTGCGTTGGTGCGCGCTCTGCATAATGCGGATCGTATTCATAACTGCCTGTATCCGAAACACGTATTTCTCAAGTTGCATGGCGACGGTGCCGGCGCGCGTTTTATCGATCTGGAAAAAACCCGACGGGCCATATTCGGTCAACGTGACCTGATTCGGGATCTGGAAACCCTGCATCGGCGCAGTCTGGTGCCAAGTCGAACTCAGCGCCTGCGTTTTGTTCTTGCCTATCTGGGCAAGCCCCGCCTTGACGCAGAAGCACGGGCCTTTGTCCGTGCATTGGCTCGTCGTACGGCAGGAAAGAGAATGAATCGATGAGCCTGACAACCGATCTGCGCGGCGCTGGTCGCGAACCGCCTCTGTCGCTTGTCTTGCCGCTGTCTGAAGGCGAGGCGAGGGTGCTCCGCTGGTTGCGCGTATTGCCCGGTAAGCGACTGGTCGCTCAGGTTGAAATTGCCGGCTCGGAGCGGTTGCTCAAGCTGTTTATTGCTGCCGGTGCCGAGCGTCATTGCGCGCGCGAGGCGTCCGGTATTCGGGCGCTGCAAGCGCAGGGCGTTGCTACGCCTGAGCTGGTAGGCGAGGGCGAGATTGACGGGGGCGGTCGCTATTTGCTGAGCGCCTACCTGGATGGTGCTGAAACCCTGCAGCAACGCTGGGAAGCGCTGCCCGCCCGGCAGCCGGGCGACGCTGACGCGCTCACTCTGCTTGGTCAAGCTCTCAGCCTGATTGGCACCATGCACCAACGTGGTCTGGTACAGACCGACCTGCATCTGGGCAACTTCCTGCTTCACGAGACGCAGCTGTACGTTATTGATGGCGATGCAGTCGAAACCCTGAATCCGGGCGCACCGCTTGCTCCGGCACAGGCAGAAGACAACCTGGCGATCTTCTTTGCCCAGCTTGATCCTGAGTGGGATGAGCTCTGCGAGCTGCTGCTGATCGGCTACCTGCAGCACAGCCCGCTGGCGCTCAACCCCGACCGGCTGGCAGCACAGATCAAGCGCGTGCGCCAGCGCCGGCTTGATGACTTTCTCGGCAAGACTCTGCGTGATTGCACCCAGTTCTCGGTTAAACGTAGCTGGACGCGGTTTGCCGCAGTTGTGCGCACCGAGTATCAACGTCTGGCATCGCTGCTCGCTGCGCCAGATGACGCGTTGGCCGGCCAAACGCTGCTCAAGGACGGTGGAAGCAGTACGGTTGGCTGCGCTGTCGCTGATGGAAAGTCGGTGGTTATCAAGCGCTATAACATCAAGGGGTTCGGTCACTGGCTGACCCGCTTCTGGCGACCAAGCCGCGCCTGGCACTCCTGGCTCGCCGCCCATCGGCTGCAGTTTCTCGGCATCCCCACGCCGGCACCGCTGGCCATGATGGAGCAGCGTTTCGGGCCGCTGCGACGACGGTCGTGGCTGATAACTGAATACTGTTACGGGGTCGACCTGCTGCGCCATCTCGGCGAAGATGGTCAGAGGTTGCCAGACGATGCTACCGCGACAGCACTGCTTAAGCTTTTTGCTCAACTGGTCGAGGCCAGAATCAGTCACGGAGATTTCAAGGCAACGAATCTGCTGTGGCTGGATGGAAGGGTGATTTTGATCGATCTGGACGCGATGCAGGCGCACACACGTAATGCTGGCTGGCAGCGTGCATGGCAGAAGGATCGACAACGGTTTATCCGTAACTGGCCTGCTGCAAGCCCGCTTGCATGCTGGCTGGAAGAGCGCATGCCGCGTTTTTAACCTAATTTTGGACTTCGAAAAAAGAGGATTCCCGTGGGATTTACTGTACTTGGCCTGTCTGGCGCCCTGAGCCATGACCCTTCTGCGGCCCTTTATATTGACGGTAAACTGATCGCCGCCGTCGAAGAAGAGCGATTTGTGCGTGACAAGCACGCCAAGAACCGGATGCCCTACGAGTCGGCGAAGTTCTGTCTTGAGCAGGCCGGCATCACGCCTGCGGATGTTGACGTTGTCTGCATTCCGTTTGCTCCCATCAGTCTGTTTAGCAGCAAGGCGCGCTGGCACTACGCCAAGCGTTACTGGTATGCCCCTGATCGATCACTGGACGCGCTGCTGACCGGCAATCGCCGCTTCAAGCGCTATCGCAAGAAGATTCTCTGGTGCCTCGAACAGCTGGGCTTTGAGGCCAAAAAGGTGCGTCTGGAGCCGGTGGAGCATCACCTCGCGCATGCATCCAGTGCCTATCACTGTTCTGGCTTTAGCGAAAAGACTGCGATTCTCGGCATTGACGGCAAGGGTGAGTACGCCACCACTTTCTTTGGCTGGGGCGAAAACGGCAAGATCCACAAGATCAAGGAGTTCTACGATCCGGATTCGCTGGGCGGTCTGTACGGCGCAATTACCGAATACCTCGGCTTCGAAATGCTCGACGGCGAGTTCAAGGTCATGGGTATGGCGCCCTATGGTGACGCCGCCAAGTACGATTTTTCCCGTCTGGCCAAGTTTGAAAATGGCGAGCTGATCATCAACACCGATTACGCCAACGTGATCGGCTTCCGCCGCTACAAGGAAAAAGGCAAGGGCTACTACTTCTCGCCCAAACTGATCGAATGGCTGGGGCCCAAGCGTGAGGGCGATATCGCCGACGATCCCTACATTCATTACGCGGCTGCGATGCAGGCGCTGTTCGAAAAATTGGCGCTGGAGATGATCGACTTCTATCTCGGCGATATTCTGAAGGAAACCGGCCGACTTGCCTTTGCCGGTGGTTGTGCGCTGAACGTCAAGCTTAACCAGCGCATCATCGCGCGGCCGGATGTCAAGGAGCTGTTCGTTCAGCCCGCCTCCGGTGACGCCGGCACCGCTGTGGGGGCTGCTGCTTTTATCTCGGTCAAAAACGGCGTGCCGGTCGAGAAGATGGAGCACGTCTACCTGGGCCCTTCATACAGTAACGAAGACATCATTGCTGCCTGCGCCCGTCATCCTGACAAGCCCCAATGGCAAAAGATCGACGATGTCCCGCAGGAAATCGCCAAGGTGCTGGTTGAAGGTAACCCGGTCGCCTGGTTCCAGGGTCGCATGGAGTTTGGGCCGCGGGCGCTGGGCGGTCGTTCGATTATCGGTTGCCCGAGTGTTGCAGGCGTAGCCGATCGCATCAACGAGCAGATCAAGTTCCGCGAGCGCTGGCGCCCGTTCTGCCCCTCAATGCTGGATACCGTTGCCCCGCAGATGCTCAGCGTTGATCACCCGTCGCCCTTCATGACGTTCACCTTCGACGTCAAGGAAGGCTGGGCCGAGCGTGTACCGGAGGTTGTGCACGAGGACGGTACAGCGCGTGCCCAGGTACTCAAGCGCGAATACAACCCGCGTTACTACGATCTGATGAAGGAACTGGAAGCCATGACCGGCAACGGTGTGGTGCTCAATACCTCGCTTAACCGCCGTGGTGAGCCAATGGTTTGCTCACCGACCGATGCGTTGAACATGTTCTTCGGGTCGGATCTGCAGTTTTTGATTATGGAAGATGTGCTTGTAGTAAAGGGGAGGGGGCAGTGACCGAGACAGCGACGGGTGTGCTGATAAGTATCGTTATTCCTGCCTATAACTACGCGCAGACACTTCCGCGTACAGTCGAGTCCGTAGTGCCGCAATTGTCTGATGATTGTGAGCTGATCATCATTGACGACGGCTCCACCGACAATACACCGCAGGTAATCTCGGACCTGCAGCAAAAGTATCCCGAAAAAATTGCAGCTGAGCGTAAGATAAATGGCGGTCTTGCCTCCGTGCGTAATCGAGGCATCGAAATAGCTCGCGGCGATTGGCTGATTTTTCTTGATGCTGATGATGAGATGGCAGATGGTGCCATTGAGCATATCCGTCAGCATCTGGATGCTAATTCCGAGACTAGATTTGTTGCCGGAGGGCATGTTTCGGTGAGCCCCAATGGCAGGCGTAGTGCTCATACTCCGGGGAGTATGCCTGACGACCCTTTGGCCAGGGTACGGGCTTACCTTCTGGATAAAACGCTTGCGCTGTCAAATGGTGCTTGCGTGATGCATCGTGACGTATTCATTCGTGGAAACTACCCAGAAGCCTTTCGCAGTGCAGAGGATATTCCCGTCTTCACTCAAGTGCTGGCGAGCTATCCCTGTTCGGTGTTGGATGAGCCGCTGGCGTTGATTCATAAGCATGCAGATAGCTTGCGTCATCAGTTCTCCCATGCAAAAGCTGGTGGCCTGAAACTCGTAGATGAGGTTTTTGCTCCGCACCGCTTACCTGGTCAATTTCAGTCATTGCGTCGGGCGTTCTTTGTTCAGCGTTGCCTGTCACTGTTTCGGAGTGCCTGGTTGGCGGGCGAATACGAGCTTGCGAAGGAGTGGTTCTTGCAGGCATTGAAGGCTGACTGGCGCGTGATATTTCGCGTGTCATATAGCCGCAAAGCGTTGCGGCTATGGTTGCGGAGGCAGTAACAGGTATGCGTCTTTTCAAGCAGATTTATTGGAGGTTGCGCGACCTGTTTTATCGTAATCGATGGCACATCGAGGCCGATAATAGTGTGGTTGTCAGTGATTCAGCGCGCTCGGCACTTAAAAAAACTACCATTAAAGTGCGTGGCAAAGGCAATCGTCTGATTATTGGGGATGGCGCTAATATAACTAATTGTGAGATCCGACTATATGGTAAAAACAATGTTATAAATGTCGGTTCTGATGTTCGCTTTAAATCGGGCAAGCTGTACTTGATGCAGACAGAAAATCAGAATATTTGTCTGGGTTATGGTACTACGGTGGAAGGCGCGTACCTACTGGTGGATGAAGCTGCAAGTATTAATATTGGTAACGATTGTATGCTCTCTACCGATATTATAATCCGTACAGGTGACAAGCATTCGATCCTCGATCTCGACACTGGGGAAAGAATTAATCGAGCAGCAAGCGTGGTCGTTGGTGATCATGTATGGATCGGCAGGGCTGTTCAGGTGCTCAAAGGATCCAATATACCTACTGGGTGTGTGGTCGGAGCTTGCTCACTAGTGGCTGGGGCGTTTGACGAGAAAAACAGTATTCTTGCTGGGGTGCCTGCACGTGTAATCCGTCGCGGAATATGCTGGGACAGAGATCTTCTTTGATTTTTTTGTTATCAATCTTCTTGTATAAGGTTTGGGATGGTTACAGCTAGCGGCACTGGCGATCATGAGTTTCGGCGCGACATAAATGGCCTTAGAGCATGGGCTGTCGTTGCAGTCGTTCTTTATCACTTCATGGTACCCGGTATTTCTGGCGGCTATGCCGGGGTCGACGTTTTTTTTGTGATTTCCGGATACTTGATGTGCGGGATCATCTATAAAGGAGTTAAGCAGGAAAAATTCTCTATTGGCGGGTTCTATCTCGCTAGGGCGCGCCGCATTTTTCCGGCTTTGATTTTTTTATGTATCACTTGTCTGGTGTTCGGCTGGTTCTTGCTTATGCCGGAGGAGTATCAGCTGCTAGGGAAGCATGTTCGTGAAAGCCTGACATTTACTTCAAATTTAAAGTATTTGAAAGAGAGTGGTTACTTTGATATTGCTGCTCAGGAAAAGTGGTTGCTGCATACTTGGTCGCTGTCTGTCGAGTGGCAGTTTTATCTGATTTTTCCTCTATTCATTGCTGGCGCTGCCAGGTTGTTCGGTGCGCATCGTTCTTTGCTGCCTGTGTTGCTCTCCTTTTTTGCTATATCGTTCCTTTGGTGTGTATGGATAACCGAGCAGCAGCCTGCTGCAGGCTTCTACACACTTCAGTCCCGCGCTTGGGAAATGCTTGCCGGTGCTCTGGTTTTCTCGGCTCAGGAGAGAGGCTTTTCAGTGCGAAACTCGAGGGTGCTTGAATGGGCCGGCTTTGCTTTAATAGTTGCTGCCTTCGTTATATTCCAGAAACAGACCCTTTGGCCTGGCTGGCGAGCTACGCTGCCGGTCGCAGGCAGTATGCTTGTACTTCTTGCGAACAGGCCTAGCTCTTACCTTACGGGCAGCGATGTGGCTCAGTGGTTAGGCTCCCGTTCGTACTCTATTTATCTATGGCATTGGCCGCTGGTTGTAGCGCTGACCTACGCTGGAGCGCTGTCGGAGTGGTATTGGGTTATTAGCGCAATTGTCCTGTCGTTAATTCTGGGGCACGTTTCTTATGTTTGCGTGGAGCTCCCAGCGCAGAAGCGACTTGTATCTTTTTCGAAAAAAGTATCAGTGACAGCTGTGCTGGCGAGCCTAATAGCCACGGCAGCTTTGGCACAGATAGTCAGAGATTCCGGCTTCCCTAATAGACTTCCCCCAGAGGTAGCAGTAATAGAGGCGGAGCGACAAAACCATAACCCGCGAATGTATGAGTGTCTAAATGCAGAAGCGTATTGTATTTACGGGGATGAAGGTAAATCACTACGTGCGATCGTGATGGGGGATAGTCATGCGGATGCGGCTGTTACAGCGGTAGTGGAGGCCTTGCCTGACGACGGCGGTAGTGTGTTGTTTCGCGGTGGGAGCGGCTGCTTGATCGTCTTTGGGATGAAATTTACCAATGACCTTTCACACTGCAATGCCTTGAACGAGCGACTATATGAAGAGCATTCGGAGCTTACTCTTGGGGTTCCCGCCATTATCTTTGGACGTACCTCGGAGTTTGTGAATGCAGGTCAAGTGAGTGCCGAGGAGCGGCCAAAATTCTTTTTCGAGCAGGACCAATCCGAGTTTACTGCGGAGCTTTTGCAAGAGTTTTCAACGCAGTATGTGAATACCTTGTGTTCTCTGGCTGAGTACCGACCGGTTTACGTCGTCAGGCCTATTCCTGAAATGCCAGTTGATGTACCCACTCTGGTTGGTCGTGGAATGCTTTTTGGTGAGATGCGAAACCCCACACTACCCTTAGAAGATTATCAGCGCCGTCATGCATTCGTGATGGAGTTGCAGGATGAAGCCGCCAAGCGATGTGGCATAAAGATTCTGGACCCAAGGCCTTATCTTTGTGACGGAGAGAACTGTTATGGTGGTTACGAAGGGCGCCCAGTGTACAGAGATGAGGATCATCTAAGTGAATTTGGCAATCGCTTACTTGTGCCCCTTTTTGTGCAGCTTTTTAACTAGACGCTGGTCGGGCAATAGTGATCGGGGAAGGTGTGTTGGTCATAATGCCGGTATTAGAGATTGAGAGGTAGTAGCTGCATGTCTATAGGCAAAAAAGTTTTACAGGTGCAGTTGCGTTACAACGTGAACGAGTCAGACTTGGCTGAGCAGCTTGTTGTTGGGTTGATGGCGCAAGGCATAGAAGTTACGACGTTGTTTCTTCGCGGAAAGCCTGCTTCTGGTATGCCTGCTAGTAAAGCGCAACACTCTCATTATTTCGAGTGTGGGCCAAGTGATCTTAAAGGCTTTCGGCGCTGGTTGATCGTATTTCGGCTTTATCGCTTTTTACGCGCAAACGGCTTTGATGCTGTTATTGCACATCGATTTAAACCGATCAGTATGATGATGTGGCTCTCACAGCTGTTCAGGTCCATGGTCTTTGTTGGCGTGCAGCATGGAATTGGCGATTATGATCGGCTTTTTCGTAGGGTTGAGGCGGCTGTTTTAATCTCACGGCGCTGGAAAATAGTGGGCGTTTCAAGGGCTGTGACCAGCTATTTACAGAGAACAGTGCACGCATTCAGCGAGCAGAACACGGTTACCATTAATAACGCCATTGATATAAATAGGGCGAAGTCCATAATGTTGTCTGCTCAGGACGCGCGAGCTGCATTGGCTCTACCTGAGGGAAGATTGATCATCGGGAGTATTGGCCGGCTTGTACCAGTGAAAGGGCATGCTACTTTGATTAGTGCTTTTTCCCGTATTGCGGAAGACTATCCGGACACGCTAGTTGCAATTATTGGCGAAGGGCGGACGCGGGTTGAGTTGGAGGCGCTGGTGCGTGAGCATGGTTTGCAACAACGCGTCATCTTGCTCGGTGCTCGAGATGATGCACTGAAGTATGTTAAGGCTTTTGATATTTTTGCTATGCCGTCTTTCAGTGAGGGGCTTCCTCTTGCTCTGCTTGAAGCATTAGCTGGGGGCAGGCCTGTCATAGGTTCTGACATAGACAGTCTCACCGCCATCCTTGAAGATTGCGGTGGTCTGCAGTTTAAGGCTGGGGACTCCGTTGACCTGGCTGGAAAACTTTTGGAGTTGATACGAAAGGCGCCTGAGCAACGTGAAGCCATGGGGAAAGCTGGGCACGATTATTTGTGCCGAATGCACGGTATTGAGGACTTTCGCTTTAATTATCGAAATCTGATTCTAGAAATGATCCAGGCCTCCGGGAAAAAATAGGAATGAGCGAGCTGCCTTTGGTTAATGTTGTTGTGCCTAGCTATAATCATGCTCGTTTTGTAGAGGGCTGTGTTCGTAGTATTCTTGAGCAAACGTACCCTAATATTAAAATTCTGGTTATTGATGATGGTTCTACCGACGACTCTCCTATGATTCTGGAAAGAATGGCTAAGGAGTATGGTTTTGATTTGCGCTTGCAATCTAATAGAGGGCTATTGCCAACGCTAAATTTTGCGTTGGGGGAAATCGATGGGGAATACTTTGCGCCATTTGCTTCTGATGACATTATGTTGCCAAATCGAATAGCGCTTCAGGTTGCGCACATGCAGGCACATCCTGAAGTGGCTATATGTGGTGGAAATATTATACCTATTGACCAGCTTGGAAAAGTAATAGAGAAAAAACGGCGTATTCGCCCTGCTCGACGCCTAGATTTTAATCGACTCTTTAATGGAGTTATGCCGGGCGCGCCTGCGCCGACATTTCTTATCAGACGTGACGCCGCTATTGAGGTTGGCGGCTATGATGAAAATCTGCGAATTGAAGACCTCACAATGATGCTTAAAGTCTGTCAGGCAGGGTATGTGGTTGATGTGTTGGCGGAAGAAATGGCATATTATCGTACGCACTCCCAGAATATGCACGCTAATATCCGCTTCATGCTTGACGAAGTGATTAAGGTATATTCGCTTTTTTCGGGGCATAAGGATTTCGAGAAAGTATGCCTGCTGCACCGTAAGTCCATGTTTCTAAAGGCGGCAAAGATGGACAAGCCGCTTGCCCGTGAGATCCTCCAAAAAATCCCCCTGAGCAGTTGGGATACGCGGATTCTCAGGGGTATTGCCCGTATTTATCTTTCTTGAAGGATGCTACCCCTGCAGCCTACCACTATCAGATGCTTGGCTCGAAGGCATTAACTATTTCGCAGACTCTATTGGCCTCAGCAATGGTCATCGTAGGGCTGATTGGTATGCTGATTACTTCATCGTGAATCTGTTGAGTAAGAGGCAACTGAAGCACCGATAGTTCCTTATACGCGGGCTGTCGGTGAGGAGGAATAGGATAGTGTATGAGGGTTTGGACGCCTGAGTTTGTTAGATGCTCTTGCAGTTTGGCCCTGTGTTCGCTCCGTAATATGAACAGATGCCAGACATGGCTGTGCTCGTCTTCTGTTTGTGGTAATCGGACGTGATTATTTGTGATCTTCTCTCGATATAAACTGGCAATCTCGCGTCTGTGTTGGGTTTCCGTATCCAGATGTCTTAGCTTCACTCTGAGCATTGCCGCCTGTATTTCGTCAAGGCGGCTGTTCATGCCTTGGTACAGGTTATGGTACTTTTCATGGGACCCGTAATTTCCTAACGCTCGTAGTGTTTCGGCTAGCAAGTCGTCGTTTGTGGTGATTGCGCCTGCGTCTCCGAGCGCTCCCAGATTTTTTCCAGGGTAAAAGCTGAAGCCGGACGCATCTCCCCAGCTGCCTGCTTTCCTGCCCTGAATTTGCGCGCCATGTGCTTGGGCTGAGTCCTCCAAGACCAGTAAGCCATGATATTCGGCTAAGGCCAGTATCTGCGGCATAGGCGCTAGTTGCCCGTAGAGATGAACAGCCAGAATGGCTCGGGTTTTTCCTGTAATAGCTTCGGCGATATTGCTTTGACAAAGGTTGTACGTGCGTTCACATGGCTCTACCATAACGGGTACGAGGCTATTTTCAGTGATCGCAAGAATGCTAGCGATATAGGTATTAGCAGGTACAATGACCTCATCACCTGCCTTTAACTTGCCAAGCTCTTTCCACGCCCGGAGGGTTAGTGTTAGGGCATCTAGCCCATTTGCAACACCAATGCAGTGTTTTGTTCCGCAATAGGTGGAAAACTCTGACTCGAATGCTTTGAGTTCTGCGCCTTGAATGTACCAGCCCGAGTCGATTACACGGGTGGCAGCGTCGATCAGATCTTTGCGGTATTGGGCATTTACTGCCTTAAGGTCGAGAAATGGAATCATTTGGTCAAGTACCTGATAACTTTTGCAGGGTTACCCACAACAACAGCGCCTGCGGGAACGTCCTTGGTTACAACCGCGCCTGCCCCTACCATGGCATGTTCGCCGATGGTGATACCGGGCAGTAACGTCGCGTTCGCACCTATACTTGCATTGCGCTTGATAGTGATACCCGAGAACTTTTCCGGGTATTCCTTGGAGCGAGGAAAAGCATCATTGGTGAACGTGGCATTGGGGCCGATGAATACATCGTCCTCGATCCGAGTGCCGTCCCATAGCTGCACACCCGATTTCAACGTAACACGGTCACCGACAATAACGTCCCCTTCGATCAAGGTATGAGCGCATATATTGCAGTCTTTTCCTATTTTAGCGCCGCTTAGGACTACTACAAATTGCCATACCCTTGTGCCTCCTCCAATTGATGCACTAGCAACATCTGCCAATGGGTGAATGTAACTCATGCGCCCACCACTTTAACGTACTGATCATAGTCACGAATGTAGTCGGCTTCATCGTAATGCTCGCTCGCAAGTACAAGCAAAACGCAATCATGACTGAAGTCATGCATTGTTCCCCAAATCATTGCCTCCTGCATAAGTCCCAAATTTGGCTGATTTAGGATATAGGTAGCTTTGTTTTCACCATCATCCAGTGTGACATGGCAGGAGCCGTTTACTGCAATCAAATATTGGCGAGTCTTGTGATGTGCGTGCTGGCCACGGGGCGTATTAGGCTGAGCCCCATAAATGTAAAATATGCGCTTTATCTCAAATGGGATGTCGCGGACCGCTTCAATCGCAATCAGTTGTCCGCGGTGATCACCTAGAACACGGTGCTCAACAATGCTCATTTGCGTTCTCCAGCCAGTCTTAGTAAATACTGCCCATACTCATTTTTGCTTAGAGCCTGCCCCTGCTCTTTTAGCTGCTCTTTTGTGAGCCAGCCATTGTTAAACGCAATTTCTTCTAGGCAAGCAACCTTGAGGCCTTGGCGATGCTCTATTGTTTGTACAAAGCTGCCTGCCTCCAGCAAACTCTCGTGAGTACCAGTATCCAGCCAGGCAAAACCGCGTCCAAGAAGCTCTACATTCAGATCACCACGTTCCAGGTATGCCTGATTAACACTAGTTATTTCCAGCTCGCCCCGATGCGATGGCTTTACCTGCTTTGCGATATCTATTACGTCGTTATCGTAAAAATAGAGGCCAGTTACAGCAAAGTTGGATTTGGGATTTTCCGGCTTTTCTTCGATTGAAATGGCTTTATTGTTTTCATCAAATGCAACGACGCCGAATCGCTCCGGGTCCTTTACCTGGTATCCGAAGACGGTAGCGCCCGATGTGCGAGCTGCAGCCTGTTTAAGCTTGGGAGAAAAGCCTTGGCCATAGAAAATATTATCGCCAAGTACCAGGCACACGCTATCATTGCCGATAAAGTGTTCACCAATGATGAAAGCCTGAGCTAACCCGTCGGGGCTCGGCTGTGCAGCATAAGTGAGGTTTATGCCAAAGTTGCCCCCATCACCAAGCAGCTTCTCAAAGCTTGGGAGGTCTTCCGGGGTAGAGATGATTAGAATGTCGCGGATGCCTGCCAGCATGAGCACCGATAGGGGGTAATAGACCATCGGTTTATCGTATATGGGCAACAATTGCTTGGAGACGCCCTTGGTGATGGGATACAAGCGTGTGCCGGATCCGCCGGCAAGAATAATACCTTTCATTTAGAGTCTCCGAGTCTGGTGAGACGGTAGTCGCCGCTTATAACGCGCTGCCACCAAGATCGATTATTAAGATACCATTCTACCGTTTTCCGTATTCCTGAATCGAACGTTTCTACGGGTTGCCAGCCGAGTTCATTTTTTATTTTACTTGCATCAATCGCGTAGCGTTTATCATGTCCTGGACGATCTTCAACGAAGGTGATCAGTTCTCGGTACGATGCTAGCGCTGATGAGCGTTCTGTCGCTGCCAGTTGGTCAAGCAAGTTGCAGATCGTCTCTACAACTTCAAGATTGCGTTTTTCATTATGCCCGCCGATGTTGTAAGTTTCTCCAGGTTTCCCTGTTGTTAATACTGTTAATAAAGCTCTTACATGGTCTTCTACAAAAAGCCAGTCTCTGATTTGGGAGCCGTCACCGTAAACGGGCAGAGCCTTGCCGGCTAATGCGCTCAGAATCATGTGGGGGATCAGCTTCTCTGGAAAATGGTAGGGACCGTAATTGTTTGAGCAGTTTGTGATTAGAATAGGCAGGCCGTAGGTACGGCTCCATGCGCGTACCAAATGGTCTGAACTGGCTTTCGATGCCGAGTAAGGCGAGCTTGGCGCATATGGGGTTGTTTCGGTGAATAGGTCCTCTGGGCGCTCAAGATCGCCATATACTTCGTCGGTAGATATATGATGAAAACGAAACTTCAGGCGAGCCTCGGGTGTTAACGTGCACCAGTATTGTCTAGATACATCTAGAAGCGTGTAGGTGCCAATAATATTGGTCTGAATGAATTGGCCTGGACCATCGATTGATCTGTCGACGTGTGATTCAGCAGCAAGGTGCATTACTGCGTCTGGTCTATGCTGCTCGAAAATGTGTTTGATTTTTTCTTCGTCGCAGATGTCTGCGTGTTCGAACGAGTAACGTGGGTCTTTCTCGATATTTTTAAGCGAGTCCAGGTTCCCTGCGTACGTCAGGCTGTCCACGTTTACTACTTCTTGGCTGGAATTTTGTATTATGTGGCGGATTAATGCTGAGCCGATGAACCCAGCACCGCCGGTGACAAGTATTTTCATGGGTCTTTTTCTGATCGCCTGTTGGTGGAGTGTTGAGTTTGTTATTAGGGGTTATTATGCATTTTCGTCGGCGCGTCATTGCCCTTAATATATCGTCCTGTGGGCAGGTCACGGAGTTTTTTTGCGGGAACGCCCGCGTTTATAGTGAAGGCCTCTATGTCATTTACGACAACGCTACCGCTTCCGATAACCGCTCCTTGTCCAATGTGTACGCCTTTCATCACCTTAACTCCATGGCCAATGAATACATCATCGTCTATTTTTACAGGCGCGCAGTCATAGTTTCCATTGCTACGGTCCTCAATGGACAGTCCGTGGAAGTCGGAGTCTGTGACAAAAAAATCTGGGCCTATCAGACAACGCTTTCCGATGTAAATTGAGCTTTTGTCTGCAATTATTATGAAACTATTATTGATCGTTGTTGATTCATTAATTTCTACTACGGAATTTTTGTCTCTTGCTTCTATGTAGCCGCTGCCGTTTAGCAAACCGGGTGATGGAAAGTAACCAAGACGCACCCTGTCTGCTGATATGCGACCGTCGCCAACAAATTGTGTTGGTTGGACTATTTTGGTGTTATTTAGGGTGGGCTTGTTGTCAGAGAAAATCCCTTTGAATATCGCGACTCTCAGTCTGCTATATTTTTTTAGCAGTTTCCGCGCAAGCGTTTTTCTGAATCCATCCCTTTTCATTTTTGCTATGATCCGCATTTTTTTGCCTGATTAGTGCCTTTTGGGCGTTTCTAAATTTTTGGGTGGTTTTGGATCTTTGTGCGGTGTTATATTGGTGTATTATTTATGTTGGCTGAAATAGCGTCTGTATGTGCTCTGGTACTGTGGCCCACTCTTCTTTATAGCGTAGCAGATGATGATAGTTTCGATTGCGCAATCGCCTAGAAAGCGGATTTCGGAAACATCGCATGTCTGAAATGTCGATGAGGCCCAGATCTCCGTTTGGAGTCAGTACTATATTGCCCATATGCAATGATCGGAAATAAACCCCAAGGTCGTGAAGCGCTGTAATGAATTGTGCTAACTTTTTAAAGAGTGCTTCTTGCTCTGTTTGGTAGCCCCCGCGAAGTAGCTGGCGAAGTGTATTTCCTGCTAAAGGAAAATAATGCACCACCGAACGATATGGGCGCTTCATCCTGTACAGCTTGATCACCACAGGGCAAGGTATGTCCCTGCGCTGTAGCTCTTTTGCGTTGGTAGCAAAGCGTTTTGCTGGCGTGAAAAATGCTGTTTTTGACAGCCAGGTCTTGCGACGAAAAAGCTTCAGCATGGTGCCGTCGGCTAGCAGGAGTACTTTTTCTCCGTAGTAATCCTGCTCCAAGACTTGAGCTTTTTCGCGCCAAAAGGTGTACTGCTCGGTGGTCAGTATTTGCATCGCACTTGTCCAGCTAAAATTGGCAGTTTATCGTACTTTTGCCAGAGAGGCTTTGCTTCTCGGGGCTTGTGGTAGACTGCAGCGCATTCGTTTTACCTATTGAAGGCCACATGACTGACGCTGCCAAAGAAAGCTTTGCCCGTTCAAGCGCCCGCATCTATCTGCGCCTGCTCGGCTACGTAAAACCCTACTGGAAGGCCTTTGCCCTGAGCATCATCGGCTTCGCGATCTTCGCGTCGGCCCAGCCGGCGATGGCCTGGATGCTGAAGTATTTTGTTGATGGGCTGCAGAGCGGTGCTAATGCCATGTTTCTTGGTGTGCCGCTGATCTGGGGCTTTCCGGCCTTTATTATTGCCATCGCGTTTTACCAGGGTGTTGGCTCGTATCTGGGTAATTACTTTATTGCCAAGGTGTCGCTGGGCGTGGTGCACGACCTGCGTACCGCGCTGTTCAACAATCTTCTGACCCTGCCAAACCGTTATTTCGACAAGCACAACTCTGGGCACCTGGTTTCGCGAATTACCTTCAATGTCACCATGGTGACGGGCGCGGCTACTGACGCAATCAAGGTGGTGTTTCGCGAAGGTATGACAGTGATTTTCCTGTTCCTCTATCTGCTGTGGATGAACTGGATGCTGACGCTGGTGCTGATTGCGATTCTGCCGGTCATCGGCCTGATGGTGACCAGCGCGAGCAAGAAGTTTCGCAAGCAGAGCAAAAAGATTCAGACCGCGATGGGGGATGTGACCCACGTGACGTCCGAAACGATCTCCGGCTTCCGGGTGGTGCGCAGTTTCGGTGGCGAGCGCTATGAGTCTGACCGCTTTCTCAAGGCCAGTACGGAGAACCGTCAGCGCGGGCTGAAGATGGTGCGCACTGGCGCGGTCTTTACGCCGTCACTGCAACTGGTGACTTACAGTGCGATGGCCATAGTGATGTTCCTCGTGCTGTTTCTGCGTGGTGATGCAACGGCCGGTGATCTGGTGGCCTACATCACGGCAGCTGGCCTGCTGCCAAAGCCGATCCGTCAGCTATCGGAGGTCAGCGCCAATATCCAGAAGGGGATTGCCGCCGCCGAGAGCGTGTTCGAGCAGCTTGACGAAGAGCCGGAAGTGGATACGGGGCATCAGGATATTGGCCGCGCACAGGGCCGCATTGAGGTGCGTAACCTGTCATTCAGTTACCCCGATACCGACAAACAGGTGCTCAAGGATATCAGCTTCAGTGTCGAACCCGGCCAAATGGTCGCGCTGGTTGGCCGCTCGGGCAGCGGCAAGTCGACTCTGGCGAATCTGATTCCGCGGTTCTATCACCATAGCGAAGGTGACATTCTGCTTGATGGCGTGCCGATCCAGGAGTTGACGCTGCGCAGTCTGCGCCGTCAGGTCGCGCTGGTCAGCCAGAATGTGACCCTCTTTAACGATACGGTTGCCAACAACATTGCCTATGGTGATCTGGCGGGTGCGCCGCGTGAGGATGTGATAGCAGCGGCTGAGGCGGCCTATGCCAAGGAGTTTATCGAGCTGATGCCGCAAGGTTTCGATACCCTGGTTGGCGAGAACGGGGTGCTGTTGTCGGGTGGCCAGCGTCAGCGTCTGGCGATTGCCCGCGCGCTGCTCAAGGACGCGCCTTTGCTGATTCTCGATGAGGCGACCTCAGCGCTGGACACCGAGTCGGAGCGTCATATCCAGGCCGCGCTGGATCGGGTAATGCAGGGGCGTACTACGCTGGTTATTGCCCATCGCCTGTCCACCATCGAAAAGGCTGACGTGATCATGGTGATGGATCAGGGCCAGATCGTTGAGCGCGGCACGCACGCGGAGCTGCTGGCGCTCAATGGCTATTACGCCCGACTGCACAGCATGCAGTTCGAGGAAGAGAGCGACGTACAACATTAATATCACCATGCGCATGGGTGCGTGGTGCTGAAACAGGTAACCGAGACAATGAAACTGAGCATGCCCCGATTCGATTCCGCGCCGGTTCTGGTGGTGGGGGACGTGATGCTGGATCGTTACTGGCATGGGCCGACCAATCGTATTTCGCCGGAAGCACCGGTGCCGGTGGTCAAGGTCGATCAGATCGAGGATCGCCCTGGTGGGGCGGGTAACGTCGCGCTGAATATTGCAGCGCTCGGCGCTCCGGCCTGGCTGGTGGGCGTTACCGGAAAGGATGAGGCGGCACACAGCCTTCAGCAACGGCTGAATGCTGCAGGCGTCTACTGTGATTTTCAGCAACACGAGGCGCAGCCGACCATCACCAAGCTGCGGGTCATGAGCCGCCACCAGCAACTGATTCGGCTTGATTTTGAAGAGCGCTTTGACACCGACGCCGATGCCTTGCTGGCCTCGGTTCGCGGTCTGCTGGACAAGGTCAAGGTGATGATCCTGTCGGACTACGGCAAGGGCGCGCTGGTCAATCATCAGGCGCTGATTGCTGCAGCCCGCGAGCGCGGTATTCCGGTGCTGGCTGACCCCAAGGGCAGTGATTTCTCCATTTACCGTGGCGCCAGCCTGATTACCCCGAATCTGTCCGAGTTTGAAGCGGTGGTCGGTCACTGCGCGAGTGAGCAGGAGCTGGTCGACAAGGGCCTGGCGCTGATTGAGGAGCTGGACCTGGGCGCGTTGCTGGTCACCCGCAGCGAACAGGGCATGACGCTGCTGCGCAAGGGTGAGGGTGCATTGCACCTGCCCGCGCGGGCGCGCGAAGTGTTTGATGTGACCGGCGCGGGCGATACCGTGATCTCTACCCTGGCGGCGGCGCTGGCGGCGGGCGAGGATCTGCCCCTGGCCGTCGCGCTGGCCAACCTGGCGGCGGGTATTGTGGTCGGCAAGCTTGGCACGGCGGCGATCAGTGCGCCGGAGCTGCGTCGTGCCGTGCAGCAGGCGCAGGGCAGCGGTCGCGGAGTACTGGGTGTCGAGCAATTGCTGCAGGCATTGGATGATGCCCGTGCCCACGGGGAGAAGGTGGTCTTTACCAATGGCTGCTTCGACATTATCCATGCCGGTCACGTTGGCTATCTGGAAGAGGCGCGCGCGCTGGGCGACCGGCTGATTGTGGCGATCAATGATGATGCCTCGGTGACACGCCTCAAGGGGCCGGGCCGGCCGATCAACAGTGTCGAGCGCCGCATGACTGTTTTGGCGGGGCTTGGGGCGGTCGATTGGGTCATCAGCTTCAGCGAAGACACTCCTGAGCGGCTGCTTGAACAGGTCAAGCCGGATGTGCTGGTCAAGGGTGGAGACTACAGCGTTGATCAGGTCGTTGGTGCGCCGATCGTGCAGGCCTACGGCGGTGAGGTAAAGGTGCTCAACTTTGTTGAAAGCTGTTCGACCACGGCCATTGTTGAAAAGATTCGCGAGCGTGGCGAAGGCTGATTAGCCCGGATTAGCACAGCAGCCGGGTTCTGCCTCCGCGGCTGTTTGTGCTCGCCTTGCTCCACCCGGAGCGGGTTCATCAGGGTGCCCTGCGCTCTGCTTCTCTTGTGCCCTGGCGGTGGCTTTCCACGCCATTGTCAGGGTGTCTGTTCTGAATGTCTTCCCTGACTTTTCTGCGCTGCCTCAAGCGCCGTTTGTCGTGCCTGCGTGTTTGCAATTGACCACCGCCATGCGAATAAATATGCTGTACGCATATACAGTATATTTCTGAGGTTTCCATGGGCGCAGTGGTCGCACTTGATCGGTTGCTGGAAACGCGCCGTGTCTGGCGCGGACGACAGCAGGGCGAGCCGCTTGCCGAGCAGCCAACCGGGCACGCGCAACTGGATGCGCTATTGCCCGGTGGTGGCTGGCAACTGGCTGCGCTGAACGAGATTTTGCTGGGGTCACCCGGCAGTGGCGAACTGCAACTGCTGTGGCCGCTGCTGGCGCGGCTGACGCAGGCGGGTGAGCGGGTCGTACTCGTAGGCGCCCCAGCGGTTCCCTTTGCCCCGGCCTGGCAGGCGGCGGGTGTAGTGCTGGCGCAGGTCTCGTTGTTGCAGGTCAGCGGCGCCGAGCGGCTCTGGGCGGCTGAGCAGTGCCTGCGCTCGGGTAGTTGTGGTGCCGTACTGTGCTGGCCGGAGCAGGCCGATGACCGGGCGTTGCGACGGCTGCAGGTAGCGGCTGACAGCGGCCAGACGCTGGCTTTTGTGTTGCGCCATCGGCGTGCTGCCGATAACCCCTCACCGGCAGCGCTGCGTCTGCTGCTGGATAACCAGCCTCGGCAGTGGCGGGTTCTCAAGTGCCGCGGTGGCGTGCCTCCGGTACGGCCAGTCCCGGTAGCATTCTGAGGTCATCATGCGCTGGCTTTGCATTCTCTTTCCCCAGCTGGCTCTGGATGCGGTACTGCGCAGCCGGGAGGACGCCGACGCGCCATTGGCTTTGCTCAGCGGGCCGCCACAGCGGCGGGTCTTGCAGGCAGTTAACGAGTCGGCCCGTGCTCATGGGCTGCGATCAGGACAAAGTCTGACCCACGCGCGCATGTTGCTGGAGCGCTTTGATACGGTCGAGCACGACCCGGCACAGATCGAGCATTGGCAACAGTTTCTGGCCAGCTGGGCGTACGGCTTCAGTGGTCATGTGAGTCTGGATTTCCCCCGCACCCTGTTGCTGGAGGTGGCCTCCAGTTTGCGTTTGTTCGGTCCCTGGCCTGAACTTGAGCAGCGTCTGCGCGCCGAGCTGCAGGCGCTGGGCTTTCAGCATCGGCTGGTGCTGGCGCCCAACCCGTTGGCGGCCCGGGTGCTGACCAACGTGGCAGACGGGCTGGCGGTAGACGAGCAGGCGCTGCAAGCCGAGCTGCAGCGTCTGCCGGTGGCGCGCAGCGGCCTGCCGGGCGAGCTGGTTGAGAGCCTGCAGCGCATGGGCCTGCGCCGCCTGCAGCAGGTGCTGGAATTGCCCCGTGACGGGCTGGCCAAACGCTTCCAGCCCCAGTTGCTGGCGCATCTTGATCAGTTGCAGGGGCATCATCCGCTGGCGCTGAGCTGCTATCAGCCGCCGGATCGGTTTCGTCAGCGCATCGAATTCAACTTTGACGTTGAGTCGAACACCTCGCTGCTGTTTCCGCTGCGGCGCCTGATCAGTGATCTGGCGACCTTTCTGGCCGGGCGAGACTGCGGGGTTCAGCGCTTTGCACTGATTCTGGAGCACCGCCGCCAGCCCGCCAGCGAGCTGCCGGTCGGCTTGCTGGGGGCCGAGCGTGACCCCGAGCGGCTGTTCGAGTTGGCGCGGGGGCGGCTGGAGCGTATCGAACTGGCCGCGCCGGTACAGGCGCTGACCCTGCTCGCCGAAGATCTGCCGCGCTTTGTACCGGCCGCAGCAGAGCTGTTCAGTAATCGGCCGCAGCAGTCACAGAGCTGGCTGCAGGTCTGTGAACGGCTGCGCTCACGCCTGGGCGACAAGGTAGTGCAGCCTTTGGCAGCGGTGGATGAACACCGGCCCGAGCGCAGCTGGCTGGCGCAGGAGCGGGGCGACGCAGCTTCGCGACCGCCCGGGCCGCGGCCGGGCTGGCTGCTGGCCGAGCCGGAGTTGCTCAATGACCTGTTTCCGCGGGTGCTGGCCGGGCCGGAGCGGATCGAATCCGGCTGGTGGGATGGCGAGGACGTGCGGCGTGACTACTACCTGATCGAAACCCGCGACGGACGCCGGGCCTGGGCCTTTCATGCCGCCGGACGCCCCGGACCATTCTGGGTGCACGGATGGTTCGCATGAGTGTGGGTTATGCCGAGCTGCACTGCCTGTCGAACTTCAGCTTTCAGCGCGGGGCGTCAAGCGCGCAGGAGCTGTTTGCCCGCGCCAGGCAGCATGGCTACGACGCCCTGGCGATTACGGACGAGGCCAGCCTGGCCGGCATAGTGCGTGCCTGGCAGGCAGCGCAGGAGTCCGGTATGAAGTTGATCGTCGGCAGCGAGGTTCAGCTTGAAAGCGGGCCCAAGCTGGTGTTGCTGGTCGAGAACCTGACCGGCTACCAGAGCCTGTGCCGGCTGCTGACCCTTGCCCGCCGTCGTGCCGGAAAGGGTCAGTACTGTTTGCGGCTTGAGGACCTGATTGACGCGCTGGATGGCTTGCTGGGCCTGTGGCTGCCGCGCCACGGTCAGGATGAGGAGCACGGCCGGCAGCTGCAGCCGCTGCTGCCGGGGCGCCTGTGGCTGGCAGTCGAACTGCACCGCGGGCCGGATGATGCGCGCAAGCTGGATCAACTGCAGGGGCTGGCCGCACGGCTCGGTCTGCCCTGTGTTGCCAGTGGTGACGTACACATGCATGTGCGCGGGCGGCGGGCGCTGCAGGATACCCTGACCGCGCTGCGCCACCACTGTACGGTGATGGAGGCGGGCAGTCGGCTGTTTGCCAATGGTGAGCGCCACTTGCGCAGTTTATCGGCGTTGGCCGCGATCTACCCGCCGGCGCTGCTGGCCGAAAGCCGCCGTATTGCCGCACGCTGTCAGTTCGACATGGGTGAGCTGCGCTACCAGTATCCGCGCGAGCTGGTGCCTGAGGGGCATACCCCGTCCAGCTGGTTGCGTGAACTGACTTGGCGCGGTGCGGCCTGGCGTTGGCCAAACGGGGTCAGCGACAAGGTGCGTTCGCAGCTGGAGTATGAATTGGAGCTGATCGCGGAGAAGGCCTACGACAGCTACTTTCTCACCGTGCAGGACATCGTTGCCTTCGCCCGCGAGCAACAGATTCTCTGTCAGGGCCGCGGCTCGGCCGCCAATTCGGCGGTGTGTTTTGCGCTGGGGATTACCGAGATCGACCCGGATCGCAGCAATCTGCTGTTCGAGCGCTTTATCTCCCGCGAGCGCGATGAGCCGCCGGATATCGATGTGGATTTTGAGCACGAGCGGCGCGAAGAGGTCATTCAGTACATCTTCCGCCGTTACGGTCGTGAGCGGGCGGCACTGACCGCTGTGGTTACCCGTTATCTGTCGGCGGGCGCAGTACGTGATGTAGCGCGGGCAATGGGTCTGGCGCAGGAGCAGGTCGATCAGCTTGGCCGTTGCTGCAGCCGCTGGAGCAAGCAATTGCCCAGCGCCGAGCGGCTGGCCGAGGCCGGGTTTGATGTGAACAATCCCTGGCTGCACCGGGTGCTGACGCTGGCGGGCGAGCTGATCGGCTTTCCGCGGCACCTGTCGCAGCATCCGGGCGGTTTTGTCATATCGGACGCGCCGCTCGATACTCTGGTGCCGGTCGAGAATGCCAGCATGGCCGAGCGCACGGTAATCCAGTGGGACAAGGATGACCTGGATGCGGTCGGCATGCTCAAGGTGGATGTACTGGCGCTGGGGATGCTCAGCGCGCTGCGTCGTACCTTTGATCTATTGCGGCGCCACCGTGGCCGCGATCTGACGCTGGCGAGCATCCCAGCCGATGACGCGCCGACCTACGAGATGATCAGCCGCGGCGATACCGTCGGCGTGTTTCAGATCGAGTCACGGGCGCAGATGGCGATGCTGCCGCGGCTGCGCCCGCGCTGTTTCTATGATCTGGTGATTCAGGTGTCGATTGTGCGGCCCGGACCGATTCAGGGCGACATGGTGCATCCGTTTCTGCGCCGCCGTAACGGCGAGGAAGCCGTCGACTATCCCTCACCGGAATTGCGCCAGGTATTCGAACGTACACTCGGCGTGCCGCTGTTTCAGGAGCAGGTAATGGCGCTGGCAATTGTGGCCGCCGGCTACACGCCGGGCGAGGCGGATGAACTGCGTCGCTCGATGGCCGCCTGGAAGCGTCATGGTGGGCTGGAGCATCACCGCCAGCGATTGACCGCAGGCATGCTGGCGCGCGGTTACAGTCAAGCCTTTGCCGAGCGTATTTTTGAGCAGATCAAGGGGTTTGGCAGCTACGGCTTTCCCGAATCCCATGCCGCCAGTTTTGCGTTGTTGAGCTATGCCAGCAGTTGGCTGAAATGCCACGAGCCGGCGGCCTTTGCCTGCGCCTTGATCAACAGCTGGCCGATGGGGTTTTACAGTCCTGACCAGTTGCTGCAGGACGCACGCCGTCACCAGATCGAGATCCGGCCGGTGGATGTGCGCTGCAGCGATTGGGACTGTTCACTGGAAGCGGTCGAGCGGGAGGGCGCGCAACCGGCCATTCGCCTTGGGCTGCGGCAGGTGAAAGGTCTGAACCGTGACGATGCTGAGCGATTGCTGCAGGCGCGCGCGCAACGGGCTTTTGTCGATGTGGCGGATCTGGTCCAGCGCGGTGGTATAAGCAGCCGTGGCCGCGCGCAACTGGCCGATGCTGGCGCGCTGCGCGGGCTGGCGGGCAATCGTTTTCGTGCGCGCTGGGCGGTGGCGGGAGTCGAGCCGCAGCTGCCGTTGCTGCAGGCGCAGCACGATCAGGTTGAAAGCCCTGCGCTGATTCCGCAGCCTTCGGTGGTTGAGAATATGGAGGCCGATTACGCCAGTCTCGGCACCAGCATGGGGCCGCATCCGCTGGGGCTGCTGCGCGAACAGCTGCGTGAGCTGGGTTGCCGCAGCTCGCGTGAGCTGCTGGCCCTGGCGCCGGATCAGCCGGTGCGGGTGGCCGGGCTGGTTATCGGTCGCCAGCGCCCGCAGACCGCCACCGGGGTGACCTTTGTCACCCTGGAAGACGAGTTCGGCATGATCAATGTGATCGTCTGGAGCGATCTGGCCGAGCGCCAGCGCTCGGTGCTGCGTGGCTCAAGACTGCTGGAAGTGCGCGGGCAGTTCGAGGCGCGCGACGGGGTGCGCCATGTGATCGCCCGGCAGCTGCACGACCAGACCGGGCTATTGCACAAGCTCGATGTGCGCAGCCGGGATTACCGCTGAAAACCGTCGAAGAAGGCCTCGACCATTGCCGCATCAAGCTGGTCGATATGCGCCGGCTGCCAGCGTGGCTGTTTGTCCTTGTCGACGATCAGCGCGCGCACGCCTTCCATGATGTTGCCTTTCTCGAACCACTGGCGACCGATGTGCAGTTCCATGGCAAAGCAGTCGGCCAGCGCCAGCGTGCGACCGCGCAGCAGCATGGCCTGGGTGACGGCCATTGCCAGCGGCGAGCGGTTGTCGATGATCTCGAGAGTGCGCTGGGCCCAGTCGCGGTACTCGGGGCGCTGCTCGCTGGCCAGTGACGCGCGGATCGCAGCGATGTCGGGTTGCGCAAAGTGCAGATCGATGGCCGGTTGCAGCGCCTTCAGCTCGGACGCGGGCAGCTCGGCGTTCGCCAGTGCGGCGACCTGATCACGCAGGCTGCCGTCCGCCGGGTTGAAGCTGTCGATCAGGGCTTCCAGCTCGCCCAGCCTGGCGCTATCGATGCACAGATCGCCAAGGCCGGCAAAGAGGGCGTCACTGCTGCCAACGTGATTGCCGGTGATACCCAGATACAGACCGATCTGCCCCGGCAGGCGCGACAGGAAATAACTGCCGCCTACATCGGGGAAGTAGCCGATCGCGGTTTCCGGCATGCCGAGCCGCGAGCGTTCGGTCAGCAGGCGGATGCTCGCCCCCTGCGCCAGTCCCATACCGCCGCCCAGTACAAAGCCATCCATCAACGCCAGGATCGGCTTGGGGTAGGCATGAATGTAGGCATCAAGGTCATATTCCTCAGTGAAGAAGGTTTCCGGCTCGTGGTGGCGGCCGGCCAGATAGTTGTCGTACATATAACGGATGTCGCCACCAGCGCAGAAAGCCCGCTCGCCGGTGCCGCGCAGCACAACAGCCTCAATCTGTGCGTCGCTTTCCCAGTGCTCCAGCTGGCGGTGCAGCACACGAACCATCTCCAGGTTGAGCGCATTGAGCCCGGCCGGGCGATTGAGGGTGAGCTGGCCGATATGGCCGCGGCGTTCGATCAATACCAGTTGTGTGGCTGTCTCCGACATGAACATCTCCATCAGGCCGTCCTCGGGACGACAGAAGCGGGTCGCACGGCAGGCAGGCGTGCGCGTGCGGCGTTAGGGCGTGTCGCAGTATAGGGGAGTGGTCGGGGGAGAAAAATGCGCGAGAGGCATAGCCTGAAAGCATGAATATCAGGCAATAAAAAAACCGCTGATCGGCGTTAACCAATCAGCGGTTTTGAACCTGGTTGCGGGGGCAGGATTTGAACCTACGACCTTCGGGTTATGAGCCCGACGAGCTACCAGACTGCTCCACCCCGCGTCAGAGGTCGCTATTCTACTGTTTTAAGAATGGCTGTCAAGCGATTGAACGAAAAAGAATTTTTTATTTTCGTCGAATCAGTTTGCAAGACCCTTCACCCGCGGCTGTGGGTTGCTGACGGTATAGCGTCCGTTGTCGGCATCGCGGCTGACATAGGCCATGGCGACGTCCGGATCATGGGTGAAAACCAGCCTGCCGTTGACCGCGATCAGACTGTCGAGTAGCGCTTCCTTTTCCTCGATCAGGGTTTCCGGAAAGCGGTCGTAGCCCATGGTGATCGGCAGGTGCACCCAGGGGGCGCCGGGGATCAGGTCGCCCGGAAATACGACCGGACCGTCGGGCATGTCGATGATCGGGATCATCAGACCGGGAGTGTGGCCGTCACTGAAGCGCAGGCGCCAGTCCGGGCCAAGGGCTTTCGATTTCTTGCCGTCTTCAACCAGCTCCAGACGGCCGCTGTTCTCGAGCAGGCTCAGCAACTCGGGAATGAATGAGGCCTGGTCGCGCGGGTGCGGGCGACGTGCCCGTTGCCAGTGGCGCTGGCCGGTGACGAAGGTCGCGTTGGGGAACAGCAACTGCGCCGGCTGACCTTCCTGCCAGGCGCTGAGCAGGCCGCCGGCATGGTCGAAGTGCAGGTGGGTGAGTACCACCACGTCGATATCGGCGTCGGTCAGGCCAATCTCGGCCAGGCTGTCGAGCAGTACGTGGCGGTCTTCAACCACCCCGTAGCGGGATTTCAGGTTGGGCGCAAAAAAGGCGCCAATGCCGGTTTCGACCAGAATGTTGCGGCCCTCTTCCTGCACCAGCATGGCCCGGCAGCTCAACGCGATCCGATTCTGGTCATCGGTTTCGACCCAGCGGGACCAGAGGGCCTTGGGCGCGTTGCCGAACATGGCGCCGCCATCCAGGCGTTGACTGTTGCCTTCCAGTGTCGTGATTGTGCGCATGGCTGATCAATCCTGTGTTGGGTGTTTATGCAAAAAGGCGGCGCAGTGGCCGCCTTTTTTGAAAAGGATCAAAGGCTGAAGGTGTAGCCGATGATCACGCGGTTTTCGTCAATGTCGCTGCCGAAGGTGCTGCGATAGGTCGCGTTGCGCCAGTGCAGCGAGAGGTTCTGCAGCGGACCGCTCTGCACGGTATACATCAGATCGCTGTTGCGTTCCCACTCGCGGCCGCGACTATTCGCCAGCTCGATATTGCTACCGTGGGTATAGCGATTCATCAGCTTGAGGCCGGGCAGGCCGAGATCGGCAAAGCTGTAGTCGTGGCGCAGTTGCCAGCTGCGCTCATCGCGGTTGGCAAAGTCGTTGATCTGTACCAGGTGGGTCAGGAAGGGATCGGTCCCGTTCAGATAGGCAAAACCGGTTTCGCCCTCCATCTGCTGATAGCTGCCGGTGAACTTGTGCATGCCGGCCTGCCACGACAGGGTGGCGCTGCTCATGCGGTTGTCGATGTTGCTGCGGCCGGCGTCGCTGCTGTCGGCATGACGCAGGTTCAGCGCCAGTGTGCCGTTGCCGAGCGGCTGGCTGTGGTTGAACACCAGATAGTGCTGACGGTAGATCGACTGCAGCTCGCCGTAGTGGTAGCTGAGCTTGCTCGCGTCGCTGATAGCCCAGGTGGCGCCGGCAAAGTCGAAGGCATCGCTGTCCTGTTTGCCGGAAACTATTACGTTGCGTGCTCCGCCCTGCACCGGGCGCATGTCCTGGTAATCGGAGGAATCACGCAGGTTGATCGCGTCGAAGCGGCCCAGCTCCAGTTGCAGACTGTCGCTGCCCTGAGCCTGCAGCCAGCCGCCGCGAAAGCTCTGCGGCAGCAGGCGGCTGTCGTTATGCATGGCGACCGGCAGGGTCGGAATCAGAGTGCCGAGGCGCAGAACGTGTTCATCCAGCCTGAGTTTGGCGGTCAGCCCCAGCTCGCTGTATTCGTCCATCGCGCGGTTTTCACTGGTATCGCGCTTGAGAATACCGGTGCCGGTGCGATCCGGGCTGGAGTCCAGCTTGATGCCCAGCAGGCCGATGGCGTCCAGACCGAAGCCCAGACGACCTTCGGTGTAACCGGACTGCCAATAGGCGCGCACGCCCTGGGCCCATTCATCGGCCTTGCTCTGGGCTGCATCGCTCTGGCGAAAGTCGCGGTTGAAGTAGAAATTGCGCAGCTCGATGCGGCTCTGGGCGTCATCAACAAAGGCAGCGCTGGCCGGAGCCGCCATCAGGGCGGCAAGGGCGGTCAGCATAAAGGCTTGGGTCTTTTTCATTGTTTGATGTCTCTTGTTTTTATTGGTCAGTCAGTGGTTTCGGCGTCGGTTTTCTGATCCGGATGGGCGCTGCGGAAGCTCAAGAGGTGGGTGCGTTCAATCAGCAGATACAGCACCGCGCCGGTGGCCAGGCCCCAGCCTGCGCCGTAGACGGCCAGTACCACACCCATGGTGCCGGCGACGCCGCGCTCGGCGTTGTTGCTCAGCTGTTCGAAACCGACCATCAGGCAGATGTAACCGGTCAGCACCAGCGTCAGTGACAGCGCAATCGGCAGCACTGGCTGGAAGAAGCTCACCAGTGGCAGCATGAACAGGGCGATAAAGCCTGTGATCCAGAAGGTGCCTGCGCCGCTGTAGATCGAATCCATTGCCTTGCGGCCGTACTTGTAGCGCTCGGCCATGGTGGCGGCGACGGCGGTCCAGATCGGGCCGGCCAGACCGGGGTAGGGTGCAAAGAAGGCGTGCAGCGCGTTGCGGATGGCGGTGACCAGATGCACGCGATCGACGTTGTTCTCGATCACTTCGTCGGGACGCAGCTCATCGGCACGCTGCATCAGCGATTGGCCGACGATGATGTCGCCGAAGGCGATGATGTAGGCAATCACGGCAGTCGGTACCGCCAGCATGAAGACCTTGGCGTCGGGGATGCCGACGGTGAACGGCAGGTAGTTCCACATTTCGCCGAAGGCCGGTGCGGTGATGCCCCAGCGCACGTCGGGCATCTTGTATTCGCCAACGCCAATACCGACTACGATGGCGATCAGCATGCCCGGCACCATGCCGTAGTTGACGATCTTGCGCATCAGCGGCAGGCGGTCGGTCAGGCCCTTGAACGATGCAGAAAACATCAGATACAGGCAGATCAGGGTGCCCAGGGTCAGCGAGATCGGGGTGTTGGCCAGGCGCCCGCCGGCGGAAATCTCACCCATCAGCGCCGCGATACCGGCGCCGATGATGATGCCGCCCTTCATCGAGTTGGGCACGATGCGCACCATGGCGCTGCCCAGACGGGTAATGCCGAGGACGAAGAAGATCAGGCAGACCAGCAGTTGCAAGGCAAACAACGCCTGAATGGCCTGTGGGCCCGGCTCGAAGTCACCGAGAAACAGCAGTACGACCGGAATGGCCGGGGTAATCCAGCCCGGCACCATGGGCACACCAAGCAGGGCCGGCAGCATGAAACCGACACCGCAGACCACGACGTAGGCCAGAGCCACGTCGTAGGGCAGACCGAGGTATTTTTCCAGCAGGGGAATCATGCCGAGGCTGACCACAAACATGATCAACGCCTGCAGCATCTCGGCGGTTTCCCACCGGTAGTGCACAAACGGCAGTCGAATCTTGAACGGGCCGCAGGCCCAGAAAGGTTGTTCAGCGCCATCGGCGCGCTTGAAGATTTGCATGAGTAGCTCCGCCAGCCGGGTAGAACCGGGCTGCTTGTTGTTTTTGTGAAACGGCTTTGTTGCTCGCGGGGCTTGCCTGTTATCCGCCCAGACCTACGCGCACGGAGCGCGGAGGCCTGGGGGGCAGGCGCTTAACCCCGGGTTGTGCTGTTGATCAGAGCGCCTTGGCCCAGTCACGCAGCACGAACTTCTGGATCTTGCCGGTCGAGGTTTTCGGCAACTCGGTGAAGATCACCGTCTTGGGCACCTTGAAGCCGGCCAGGTGCTGGCGGCAGAAGGCGATGATGTCCTCGTGGCTGACATCGTGATCGCGGCGTCGGGTGATGAAGGCGCAGGGCGTTTCGCCCCACTTCTCGTCCGGCCGGGCAACCACGGCTGCTTCCATGACGGCAGGGTGCTTGTAGAGGGTGTCTTCAACTTCGATGGTGGAGATGTTCTCGCCACCGGAGATGATAATGTCCTTCAAACGATCCTTGATCTGCACGTAACCGTTGGGGTGGCAGACGGCCAGATCACCGGTGTGGAACCAGCCGCCGGCAAAGGCCTCGGCAGTCGCTTCCGGGTTTTTCAGGTAGCCCTTCATCACGGTGTTGCCGCGCATGAAGATTTCACCGATGGTCTTGCCATCCTTCGGTACCGGCTTGAGGGTATCCGGGTTGGCAACCATGACGCCTTCGAGTGTGGTGTAGCGCACGCCCTGGTGGGACTTGAGTTCTGCCCGTTCTTCCAGCGTCAGCTCATCCCACTCGCTGTGCCAGGCGCAGACAGTGACAGGGCCGTAGACTTCTGTCAGGCCGTAGGTGTGGGTGATCTGGATACCCATGTTCTCGACCGCACCGATGACCTTGGCTGGCGGCGCTGCACCGGCAACCATGGCCTTGACCGGATGGCTGATGGCCGCCTTGGCCGAATCCGGCATGCTGGCCAGGGCGTTTAGGACAATCGGTGCACCGCACAGGTGGGTGACCTGATGCTCGTGGATCAGATGCAGAATCTTTTGCGGATCGACCCGACGCAGGAATACATGCACGCCGGCCATTGCGGTGATAGTCCAGGGATAGCACCAGCCGTTGCAGTGGAACATCGGCAGGGTCCACAGATAGACAGGGTGCATGCCGATGCACCAGGTTACCTGGTTGCCCAGGGCGTTCAGGTAGGCGCCGCGGTGATGGTACACAACACCTTTCGGGTTGCCGGTGGTGCCGGAGGTGTAGTTCAGGGTAATGGCCTGCCATTCGTCCTCGGGCCAGTGCCATTCGAACTCGGGATCACCCTCGGCGAGGAAGGCTTCGTAATCGAGATCGCTCAGGGCTTCACCTTCGCCGTACTCCGGGTCATCCACATCGATCACCAGAATCGGCCGTTTGATCAGTTCCAGAGCCTGACGAATGACCGTGTGGAACTCGCGGTCGGTAATCAGTACACGGGCTTCGCCATGCTCAAGCATGAAGGCGATGGCTTCGGCGTCCAGACGTACGTTGAGGGTGTTGAGCACCGCGCCGATCATGGGTACACCAAAGTGGGCTTCCAGCATGGCCGGAATATTCGGCAACATGGCGGCAACGGTATCGCCCTGGCGAATACCCCGACCGTACAGCGCAGACGCCAGACGGCGGCAACGCTGATAGGTTTCCTGCCAGTTACGGCGCAGACTGCCGTGGATGACGGCCGGGTAGTTCGGGTAGACCGCAGCGGTTCGTTCAATGAACGACAGCGGTGAGAGAGCCATATGGTTGACGGCAGCGGGAGCCAGACCTTCCTGATAGATCGTCATGACGAAAACCTTCTTGTAGTTATCGATGGTGCCATGGGCAGAGCAGGGCACCTCGGAATATTCATCTGGCCGGCCTGGGCGTAGCCGGCGTATTCTCATCAGGGCGTTTTATATAGCTTTTTACGGAATTATGGAATATCCACCAAGGTATTATGGTTAATCTACTATATGGTGATGCATGGCTGATCTGCTTCCCACATTGCACGAGCTGCTGCAGTCTGACCCGCTGCCCATGATGCTGGTCAACGCGGCGGGCGAGCCGATGTTTCGCAATACCGCCCTGCTGCAGCTGCAGGCCGATAACGCGGAGCTGTCTGCCTGGCTGCCGCACAATCATGCCGAGCTGGTGATGGCAGCTGCCCGGCAGCAGCGGGCGATAGAGGATGTGCATACCCGCTGCGGTAATCGCCATCTGCTCTGGAGCTATATCCCGCTGGCGCAGACCGCACAGGTTTGGGTGCGCGGGCGTGATGCGACACGCTGGCTGCAGCATCAGCAGGAGGCGACGGTTGCCCGGCGGCTGTATCACCTGATCATCGAGAACACCACTGATCTGATCTCGCGCCACCGCCCTGATGGCCGGTTTATCGATGCATCCCCGGCGTCCTGGAACATGCTCGGCGTTTGGCCTGAGCAGTTGCGGGGCGAGCGCCTCGATAGCCTGTTTCATCCGCAGGAGCGCGAAGCGCTGATAACGCGTTTTCGCAGTGCGCTCGAGCAGGATGGTTACCTGACCTACAGCTACCGTATTCGTCATGCCAGTGGGGAATACCGCTGGTTTGAAACAGCCAGCCGCGCGATTCGCGAGACCTACACCGGTGAAGTTGTGGAAGTCATCAGCGTGTCTCGCGACATCACCGAGCGCCTGCAGAGCGAGGAGCACAACCGCCGGCTGCAGGATGAACTGGCCCATGCAGCGCGACTGGCAACGCTGGGTGAGCTGGCCTCCGGCATCGCCCATGAACTGAACCAGCCGCTCGCCGCCATCCTCAACTATGCCGGAGCCAGTCAGCGCTATCTGAGTCAGCTTGGCAGTGACGAGCCAGAAGCTGAACGCGTTGAGCATGGGCTGGCACGCATCAGTGAGCAGGCCGAGCATGCGGCGGCGGTCATTCGCCGCTTGCGCGGTTTTCTGCGCAAGGGCTCGCGCCGGTTGCAGCAGGTGGACGCTGCGGTGCTGGCGCATGAAGCGGTGGGGCTTTGCGCCTGGGAGGCGTCGCAGCACCAGGTGCAGATCGTTGAGAAAGCCGCGCCTGGTCTGCCCCTGCTGAGGGTCGACCCGATCCTCCTGCAGCAGGTGTTGCTGAACCTGTTGCGCAATGCGATTGATGCCAACCGCGAGCAACATCCGCAGCACGGCTCACAGGTGCAGCTGAATATTGAGGAGCGGGACGGGCAGGTGTGTATCGAGGTGATTGATCAGGGCGCTGGTGTCAGTGCCGAGGCCCGTGAGCAGCTGTTTGTTCCGTTCTATACCAGCAAGGTTGATGGTCTGGGCTTGGGGCTGTCGATGAGTCAGGGTATTGTAGAGGGCTTTGGCGGCAGCCTCGACGCGCTGCCCGCCGATACCGGTGGCCTGTGCCTGCGATGCCTGCTACCGGCCGTTTCCACTTAGGGGCTGCAATGCCGGAACACACACAACAACTGGTTTATGTCGTAGACGACGATCAGGGCATGCTGGACTCCACCGTCTGGCTGTTTGAATCGATGGGGCTCAAGGCGCTGCCATTTACCAATGGTCAGACGTTTCTTGATGCCTGCGATCCCGCCGCAGCGGCCTGTGTCCTGCTTGATGTGCGTATGCCCGGAATGGGTGGGCTGGCCGTTCAGGACGCCATGCGCGAGCGAGGGATAGGGCTGCCGGTGATATTTGTCAGCGCCCATGCCGATGTGCCGATTGTGGTGCGTGCCTTCCGCGGTGGTGCTGTCGACTTTATCGAGAAGCCCTACAACGAGCAGTTGCTGCTGGACAGTGTTCAGCGGGCGCTAAACCAGGGGCCAGTCCACCCCGCGTCCTGTGCTCAGGAAGTGCAACACCGATTGGCGCGCCTGACCCCGCGGGAGCGGGATATAGTGCTACCGTTGGTGCAGGGTTTCAGTAACCGCGAGATTGCCGAGCAACTGGGTGTCAGCGTAAAAACGGTTGATCTGTACCGTTCGCGGGTGATGAAGCGCATGCAGGCCGACAGCCTGCCGGCGCTGGTTGGAATGCTGGTGGGGTTGGGAGTAATCGATCCCTTTACTCTGCAGCCACTTCGGGATTTGCGGGTGTCATGATGCCCAGGGATAGGGTTTAGCTATCAAGGAACGTGACAGTTAGAAAAATGGCGTCATAATGACATCACTGGTTGAGATGAACTGGTCGTGCTTTTGCGGCGGGCAGAATAATAAGAAGGATCTCACGGGTGCATACTGTTACGACCAATTACCGCTTGAGCAACTGGCGCGGCGAATTTGTTGACGCGGCGACCGAACAGGCTTTTCGCAAGCACAGTGAAGCAGACGCGTCCCGCTCCCTGCGGCGTGCATTGCTTGTTTGGGCCGCTCTGGTCGTGCTTTTCGGACTGCTGGATTATCCGGTTCTGGGGCACGGCTACGATTTTCAGGTGCTGTTTGGCTGGCGCCTGGCAACGGCCGCGGTGCTCTTGCTGCTCTACTGGCAGGTGCGACGCAAGCCGTCACTGGTCAGCGATGGCTATGCCGTAACTGCCGTCGAGATTTTCGGCAGTGTGCTGTTCTTCATGCTCTACTTCCTGCGTCACGATATGGTCAGCTGGGTGATCGCGGTAGTTGCGATTTCATTGCTGGCGCTGTTCATGTTCATCCCCAATCGTGTGTATCTGTCGCTGCTGGCGTCCGCCTTTCTCAGCATTGGTCTGATGGCTTGCGTTGCTGCGCGTGGAATGGGCGCCGAAAAGGTGATTGGTCTGGGTTTCATTCTGGTGCTGCCGATTGCCGTTGGCTTTTTTACTGCCTTGCGCTGGCAGCTCGCTCAGCGGCAGCAGTATGCCCTGCTGATGCAGGTGATCAGCAGCAACCGGGATCTGCAGGATGAAATCAAGCGGCGCGAGGCTCTGGAGGCGGAGCTGAAGCGTCAGGCTACAACCGATCCGTTGACCGGTCTGTTCAATCGGCGCCAGTACGAAATGCTGTTCCAGCGCGAGCGGCAACGCTGTAATCGACTGGGGCAGGAGATGACCCTGTGTGTGATGGACCTCGATCACTTCAAACGGATCAATGATCAGCATGGTCATGATGCCGGCGACGCGGTGCTCAGGCATGTGGCACAGCATTTGTGTTGCTCTCTGCGGCACTCTGATGTGGTCGGTCGATTTGGCGGGGAGGAGTTTGTTCTTATCCTGCCCGACACCGGACTTGAACAGGCGGTTGCGGTGCT
Source organism: Halopseudomonas sp. L-58 (assembly GCF_056859475.1). Classification (NCBI taxonomy): domain Bacteria; kingdom Pseudomonadati; phylum Pseudomonadota; class Gammaproteobacteria; order Pseudomonadales; family Pseudomonadaceae; genus Halopseudomonas; species Halopseudomonas sp. L-58. Next base: position 95,212 of record NZ_JBSXON010000071.1, on the reverse strand, counting down.
GAATAGGCTGCGCGAGGAGCTGGCCGAAACGCCGGTACCGGTACGGGGACAACTGTTGCCGGTCAGCGCGACCTTTGGTGTCACAACGGTACGGCAGGACGACAGCGATCTGGAATCCATCGTTCGGCGAGCCGACCGGGCATTGTATGAAGGCAAGGGCGCAGGGCGTAATCGGGTTATGACCGCCTGATCGGTTACACTGGCGTCCTGTCTACCCGCTGTGTCGGTGGTCCGTGCGCAAGATTCTCCATATCGACTGTGATTGCTTCTACGCTGCGATAGAAATGCGCGACGACCCGCGCCTGCGCGGTCGGCCGCTGGCGGTCGGCGGCGATCCGGGCAAGCGTGGCGTCATCGCCACCTGCAACTACGAGGCGCGTGCCTATGGGGTGCGGTCGGCGATGGCCTCGGCCTACGCCAAGAAGCTGTGTCCGGAACTGCTGATCGTACCGGGCCGGATGTCGGTCTACCGTGAGGTATCCCAGGCCATTCAGGCCATCTTTGCCGATTACACGCCGCTGATTCAGCCCCTGTCACTGGACGAAGCCTACCTGGATGTCTCCGACAGCCCGGCCTGCCGCGGTAGCGCGACCCTGATCGCCAAGGAAATCCGTCAGCGGGTGCGTGACACGCAAGGCATCACGGTGTCGGCCGGGGTAGCGCCAAACAAGTTTCTTGCCAAAATCGCCAGTGACTGGAACAAGCCGGACGGGCTGAAGGTGATCCTGCCGGATCAAGTCGAGGACTTTCTGCGCGACCTGCCGGTGTCACGTCTGCATGGCGTCGGCCGCAAGACTGCCGAGCGGCTGCAGCGCCTTGGCGTTGATGTGTGCAGTGAACTGCTGCCGTGGCGCAAGCAGGATCTGGCCCGCGAGTTCGGCAGTTTCGGCGAGCGCCTGTGGGAGCTTGCGCGCGGAATTGACGAGCGCCCGGTGGTGGTCGAAAGCCGCCGTCAGTCGGTCAGTGTCGAGAATACCTATGAGCACGATCTGCCCGATCTGGACGCCTGCCTGGCGGCCTTGCCGCCGCTGCTGGACAAGCTGGCCGAGCGCATCGGCCGGCTGGAGGGCAGTTACCGGGTCAGCAAGCCGTTCATCAAACTCAAGTTTCACGACTTCACCCAGACCACATTGGAGCAGGCCGGGGCACCGATTACCCCGGCCGGCTACGCTGAACTGTGTGCTCAGGCGTTTGCCCGTGGCAACTGCGCGGTGCGGCTGATCGGCGTGGGCGTGCGGCTGGACAGCAGTCAAGCCCAGCTGGGAGAACAGCTCAAGCTGTTCTAGCGCGCCTCTCTGGCGCACTTGGGGCACAGGTGGTTGTCGCCGCGCGGCTGCCAGCCAAGCTCACTGATACGCGTGACCGCCTTGGCGGTGCGGGCGTTCAGATCGTCCCGGTCGGCAACAAGAAACTCGAACGGTTGCTCGCGGCCGCACTCATCACAGGTAATCGACCAGCCCAGTACACTTTGGCCGCGCAGGTCCGGCCCGCGCGCCGACGCGGTCCACTGGCCCGGCGGGTTGATCAGATAGCGAATCTTGTCGACCACCAGGCGCATGGGCAGATCGCGACTACCCTTGATCGTGCAGATCAGCTGGTCGCCGGGCTGCACGCCGCCGCCCTGACCGGTGACCTGAAACAGCCCGGCGCTCAGGGTGCGACATTCAATCAGGGTGTGTGACGGATTCAGTGCCGTGCGGCGAAAATCGTGTTCTGCCATGGTAGGGGCTCGCTGGTCGGTGGGGCGCGCATGATAACACCGGAGTGTAGCGGCATATCACCCGCATCACTGATGGTCGGTCCGGGACGGGGCAGTGATTATCATGGCGCGGTCTTTTACGTATTCACAACGAGGAGTTCACATGAGCGTCAAGCAAATGTTCGATCTGAGCGGCAAGGTCGCCCTGATCACCGGTGGTACCAAAGGTCTGGGTCTGCAGATGGCAGAAGCGTTCGGCGAACTGGGTGCCAAGGTGTTCATCAGTGCGCGTAATGCTGCCGAGATTGAAGCCGTCGTCGCTGAACTGAAAAGCCAGGGCGTCGAAGCCGCCGGTATCGCCTGTGATCTGGGCAAACTGGACAGCAACCCGGTCAAGACCCTGGTAGACGCCTGTGAAGCGGCCTTCGGCACCGTTGACGTGCTGGTCAACAATGCGGGCACTACCTGGGGGCAGCCGGCAGAAGAACACAGCTACGAAGGCTGGCAGAAAGTCATGACTCTGAACGTGGACGTCTGCTTCCTGGTGGCTCAGGAAGTGGCGCGCCGTTTTATGATCCCGCGCAAGTCCGGCAAGATCATCAACATCGCCTCCATCGCCGGCTTCAAGGGCAATCGTGCCAACTCCGGCGTGTTCACGTCTGCCTACAACACCTCCAAGGCCGCGGCAATCAACCTGACTCGCGCACTGGCTGGCGAGTGGGGTCGTTACAACATCAACGTCAACGCGATCTGCCCGGGCTACTTCCCGACCAAGCTGGCAAAAGGCCTGGACAAGGTCAGCGAGATGATCAAGGAAGGCACGCCACTGGGTCGCATCGGTGGTGATGAGGACATCAAGGGCGCTGCGGTGTTCTTTGCGACTGAAATGTCCCGTCACGTGACCGGTCAGGCACTGGCTGTCGACGGCGGCAATTCGGTCGTCTGAACAGGCGTATTCGCTGACCGGTGCGGACGCGACATGTCGCGTCCCTACGAACGGGTAGGCACCACGACCTTGCGTAGGGACGCAGCATGCTGCGTCCGCGCGCGTTGACACGGCGCATGGCGGGCCCCGTGCAGGTCAGTTGACGCCTTTGCTCAGTGCCCGTGCCGCTGCTTCGACGGCAGGGCGATGGTCGCGTTCCAGCGTGTCCATCAGGCGCAGATGCAGCTTGCGCTCGGCGCGGCTGAGATCCTTCCAGGCCTGATGGGTCGGAATATGTGCGGTCTGCTCGTAGATCAGATCAAAGACGGCCACGTCCAGCCCCTCGCGGCGCTCCCCCTGATAGTTATCCAGCAGCACCTTGATGCGAATGGCGCCTTCAATAGTGGGCACCTGGCCGTCAAGCAGGCTCTGGGCGATGATGCGAATGTCGCCGCTTAGCCGGTCGTTGCGCGCTTCCAGTGCCTTGGCACGGGCTTCGTCCTGCTGCCATACCTTGCGCCATAGGGTCCAGGCGTAGGTCGCCAGCGCCAGAATGATGAGAATGCCGGCGGCAATCAGCCAGTAGTGAGTTTGCATGGGTGTCAGAAGCTCAGTTGTGAGGGATCCAGCGTCCCTTCCTCGTGCAGATTGATGCTGGGCGCCAGCAACATGCCGGTGCGGATGTTGCCATCGATACGGTAATCGACCGGTTTCTGTTTATCTACCAGCTTGATCACGCCGGCGATATGACGCCACAGGTTGGAGCGTACATCCAGCTCGAAATAGGAGGAGCCGTAAGCCGGCACGTCAAAGCGGTTGTTGCTGACCCCGGTGGCCAGTTTCATGTTGTTGAGATAGACCTGATAGTGCATGCCGCGAATCGGCAGTACCCGGTCGTTGGGGTTGTCGACCCGCAGCTTGAGGCGAAAAGATTGCTCCCAGAGATTGGACTTGAGCATCTCGACATTCGCCAGACTGACCTCCGGCTTGGTGTAGGACGGGCTGAATACGGCACAGCCATGCAGCAGCATGCAGCCAATCAGCGTCATGATCCCCAGTAACCGCGCTCTCATCGCGTCCCCTCTCCCCGTGCAGGCTGCTTTGTGTATGGAGTTGTTGCGCAGCCTGGACCATACTTTAACCCTGTTTTGCGTACAGGGAGTGACAAGATGACGCGTTTCGAGGTGGTTTTTCAAGGCCAGGTGCAACAAGGCGCCGCGCCTGAGCAGGTACGGGCCAATGTAGGCAAGCTGTTTCAGGTCTCCGGAGCCCAGCTGGATACGCTGTTTTCCGGTCGTCGCATCGTGATCAAACAGGGGCTTGATCAGGTTGCCGCCGAGAAATACCGCATTGCGCTCGAGCGTGCGGGGGCGCAGTGCAGCATCGTGGCGATGGATGAGCCGACATCCGTAGCTCCGTCCGCTTCGGAATCTTCAGCGCCCTCTGAGCCAGCCAAGCCTGTGTCGCAGCCGGTTGAGGCTGAACCGGAGCGGTCCTCGCGCGTCGTGCCTCGAGACGAATACATGGCCGCGTTCAGTGATGTGGAGGCTCCTGACTTCGGTATCGCGCCGTTGGGTGCCGATCTGCAGGACGAGTACAACCCGCATACGGCGCTGCCTATCGATCTGTCGGCACTGACCCTGGCGCCGGTTGGCAGTGACATGGGCGAGATCAAGCGCGACGATGCAGTGCAGGTTCCCAATGTGGATCATCTCAAGCTCGTTGATGACTGATGAGTCTCTGCCGGGCCGGTCTGCTCACGGCCTGGCTTCGGCGCATTTGGCCCGCTGTTTTGTTTGCAAAATGTCGACTCCTTCGATTTCCCGGGTTTATACACCTGCTCTGCCACTTTTCTGTCCTTAAGCTGTGCATCAGCGCCGTCGGCAAAAGTCGTCGGCGCGGCATGGATCGCACAGCAAGGAACACGGATGTTCTCTCCAGCAAACGAAGCCCATTTTGCGTTGCATATCGACGCTGTCGAGCATGATTTCAGCGTGCTTGAGTTCACTGGTGTGGAGCGGCTTAATCAGCCGTATGCCATCGAGCTGACGCTGGTCAGCGAGCGCGCCGATATCGACCCCGCCAGCCTGCTGCATCTGCCGGCCTGGCTGGAAATCAGCCCCGGTGGTGGGTTGCACGGCTTTATTACCCGGTTTACCCAAGGCGAGTCTGGCCGCCGGCTGACCCGTTACCAACTGAGGCTGAGTCCTCAGCTCGGTTACCTTGAATACCGAACCAACCAGCGCATCTTTCAACATCAGTCAGTTGAGCAGATCATCAGCTGCGTGCTGCGGGAAAATGCCATCCACAGCGATGCCTGGCGCTTCAGTCTTAGTGCCGACCTCGGCGAGCGACGCTACTGCACCCAGTACGACGAAACCGATCTGCACTTTATTCAGCGCTTGTGTGAGGAAGAGGGGCTGCATTTTCACTTTGAGCACAGTTGGCAGGGTCATGTGCTGGTGTTCGGTGATGATCAGACCAGCTTTCCTCAACTGGAGTCGATCGGCTTCAGCCAGGGCTCCGGTATGGTCGCCGACCAGCCAGTGGTAAAACGCTTCAGTCTGACTGCTGCCACTCGGCCCGACCGGGTCAGTCGTCGGGACTACAACTTTGAAACGCCGCATCTGCTGCTGGAAACAGGTGCACGACTGGAGAGCGCCCCAGCCCAGCCCGCGCTGGAAGATTATGACTATCCCGGTGGCTTCAGCGATCGTGGCCGCGGCAGGCAGCTCAGCCAGATTCAATTGGAGCGCCACCGCAGCCATCAGTTGGAGGCGCGCGGTGAAGGCGATCGGCCCGACCTGCGCAGTGGGCACTTTCTGCCGCTGACAGGGCATCTACGCGACGACTGGAACGATCTCTGGTTGCTCACGGAAGTGCATCACCATGGCAAGCAGCCGCAGGCGCTGGAAGAGTCGATCAGCAGTGACACAAGCGCCGTCGACGGATTTGTTCAAGGCTATCGCAACCGCTTTGTGGCCACCCCGTGGCAGGCGATCTGGCGGCCGCCACTGGAGCATCCCAAGCCGCGCATCGCCGGCAGCCAGAGCGCGGTGGTGACCGGCCCCGCTGGTGAAGAGATTCACTGCGACCAGCATGGCCGGGTCAAGGTCCAGTTCCACTGGGACCGCGAAGCGCAGGCCGACGAGCACACCAGCTGCTGGCTGCGTGTGGCGTCCGGCTGGGCCGGAGATCGTTACGGCGCCATCGCCATTCCGCGCATCGGCATGGAGGTGCTGGTCAGCTTCCTTGAGGGTGACCCTGATCAGCCGCTGATTACCGGTTGCCTGTATCACGCCGAACACGTACCTCCGGTCGAGCTGCCCGCGCACAAGACGCGCAGCTCTTTCAAAACGCTCAGCTCACCGGGTGGTGAGGGCTACAACGAGCTGCGCATTGAAGATCGCAAGGGGGCCGAACAGGTCTACATCCACGCCCAGCGTGACTGGGATCAGCGCATTGAACATGATCAGCGGCTGCATGTGGGCAACGAGCGCCACGAACATACCGCAGCCAATCATTACAGCGAGCACCTCGCCGAGCTGCATCGCACCGTCCACGGCGACCGTCTGACGGAACTCAAATCCAGCGATCATCTCAGCATCGCCGGCAATCAACATTGCCGTATCGGTCAATCCCTGCTGGCCGACGTCGGGCGGGAAATTCACCTGGCCAGCGGTCGAAAGATTGTTATCGAAGCGGGCATGGAGCTGACCATCAAGGCCGGTGGCAGCTTTATCAGGCTCGATCCCAGCGGCGTCACCATCAGCGGCCCGACGGTGCGGATCAACTCGGGTGGCAAGCCGGGGCAGGGTACGGGTGCTTCTCCGCGCTTGCCTGGCGATACAGCGCCCGCCGATCGCAGTCAGGCGGGCAGTTTACTGGTGCCGGCGCAGCGCCAGGCGCTAATGGTTGGAAAGCCACTGTGCGCTATCTGTGAGGAGCCTGGTTCCGACGCCTGAAGTGCTTGGGAGTGGACGCTTCGGTGGGCTGTGGGGCTTACCGCGCGCAGCACTGCTTGAACTTGCGTCCGGACCCGCACGGGCAGGGCTCGTTGCGTCCTGCCTTGAGCGGATGGTTCGGATCAAGGAAGTACCAGCGACCCTGAGTCAGGCGGAAGTCGGAGCATTCGCGGTGGGTCTGGGCGCTGCCGTCCGGGTCTTGCCAGCGGGCGACAAAGGTCACCTGTGCGCTGGTTGCGCCCGGCAGCTCAGTGGCTGTTTCGACCGTCAGCCCGAGCCAGCGGCTCTGCTCGCTCCATTGGCGCATTGCCTCGACATCCAGCTGCGCCTGCTGGGCGGGAATGGTGGTAGCGACCAGGTAATCGATCAGGCCGAGGGTGTAGGCGCAGTAGCGTGAGCGCATCAGGCGCTCGGCGCTCGGGGCAGCCTTGCCCTGATGAAGCGGCTGGCAGCAGTCGCCATAACGTTGACCGCTGCCGCAGGGGCAGGGCGCAGCGGCGGTGAGGGTTGGAGTCATCGCGTTACCACCAGTATTTGTCGAACATCTCCGGGTTGGCCCAGTACTTGGAGTTCAACCAGTCCGGTACGCTCTTGTACTCGGCCAGATCGTAGGCATAGAGCGTCAGGCTCTGGCCATCCTGGCTGAAACGCGCGTGACGCTGCAGGGCGAGGGCGTAGAAGTCGTTCTCCTGCCAGTCGTCGGTGCGTTCCATGTCGACCAGCACCGCAATCCGGCTGGCAGAGAGGTTGCGCAGGCCGGCGAGCAGTTCGGTAGCGGTGCGTTTGTCGAGGTGCTCGAGCTGATCGGCGACAATGGCCAGGTCGTAGCGTTGATTGCGCAGGTCGTCGCTCAGCGGGACGTCATCTGTGCTGCTGACCCGACAATCCGGGTGTTCCTGCAACCAGGCCTTTACGGCCGGGATCTCGCTGCGGCTGACGCAGAGCAGGCTCGCGGGGCGATAGTGCTGGAGGATGCCCAGCAGGGATGACGTTGGCGTGGCGCTCATCGGAAGACTCGACTGTGAACGGATTCAGCGCAGCAGGGTAGGTGCTGGCCGGTGTTGATGCAAGCACCGGCGGTCCAGCTCGGCGGCGTTGAATGGTATGATCGCCGGCTGATCCGGAGCCCGCATGCTGAACGATGAACTCAAAGGCCAGATCCAGACGGCCTATCGCACCTTTCTGGAAAACAAGTCGCTGAAGCCGCGCTACGGCCAGCGCGTGATGATTGCCGAGGTCGCCAAGGTCTTCGGCAATGTTGCGCTGGACGAGGAGGGGCATCGTGATGGTGATCCGGCGGTCGCGGTGATTGAGGCGGGTACCGGTACCGGCAAGACCGTAGCCTATTGCCTGGCGGCGATTCCGATTGCCCGCCATCTGGGCAAACCGCTGGTGATTTCCACGGCAACCGTGGCGCTGCAGGAGCAGATCGTTCTCAAGGACTTGCCGGATATTCTGCGCAACTCCGGTCTCAAGTTTGGCTTCTCGCTGGCCAAGGGGCGCGGCCGCTATGTCTGCCTGGCCAAGCTCGACAACCTGCTGCGCGAAAACCAGTCGATGGCTGATCAGCAGCAGATCTTTGCCGATGACGGCTTCCGCATTGACGTGGATGAGGCCGGACTCAAACTCTACACTCGCATGGTCGAGGCGCTCGGTGGCAACAAATGGGACGGTGAGCGCGACTCCTGGCCCGAGGCGCTGGAGGATCAGGACTGGTCGCGGCTGACCACCGACCATATCCAGTGCAGTAACCGCCGCTGCGGGCACTTTCAGCAATGCGTGTTCTACAAGGCCCGCGAGGGCGTGCAGAAGGTCGATGTCATCGTCACCAATCACGACCTGGTGCTGGCGGATCTGGCGCTGGGTGGCGGCGCGATTCTGCCCGACCCGCGTGACTGCCTCTATGTATTCGATGAGGCGCACCACCTGCCGGACAAGGCGATTGGCCATTTCGCCCACCATACTCGCTTGCATGCGACCGCCGAGTGGCTCGACCAGATCGACAAGAACCTCAGCAAGCTGCTCGCGCAGCATCCGCTGCCCGGCGATCTGGGCCGCGTGCTGGAGCAGGTGCCGACTACCGCCCGTGATCTGAAACCGCATCAGCAGTTCATGCAGCAGGCACTGGGCGGCGTCGCCGACTTTGCCAGTGCTGAGGATCTGGGCGGCAACATCCGCCCGCAATACCGCTTCGAGAATGGTGAAGTGCCTGACGAGCTGTGCGAGATGGGCATGGAGCTGAAGGCCGGCTTTGGCCGCTTGAGCGACCAGTTACAGCGCATCGTCGATATGCTCAAGGAGGCGATGGATGGCGAAGCGACCATCGGCGTCTCCGAGTCTCAGGCCGAGGAGTGGTACCCGCTGTTTGGCGCGCTGCAGGCGCGAGCCGAGGCCAATTGGACGCTGTGGACCCAGTTCTGCCTGCAGGACCCGGAGGGCAAGCCGCCGACCGCGCGCTGGCTGACCCTGACCGAAGGCGGCGACATCGAAGTCCACGTAAGCCCCATTCTGGCCGCTGACACCCTGCGTCAGTACCTCTGGAATCCAGCCTTCGCGGCGCTGGCCACCTCGGCAACGCTGACCGCGCTGGGCAAGTTCGACCGCTTCAGTCACCGCGCCGGTTTGCCGCGCAGCGCGGTCTGCGCGCTGGCCCCCAGCCCGTTCAAGCATGGTGAGGCCGGGCTGTTGCGTGTGCCCAATTATGGAGCCGACCCGCGCGACAGCGTCGCCCATACGGCTGCGATCATTGAGCACCTGCCGGAGATTCTGGCCGATGAGCGCGGCAGCTTGGTGCTGTTCTCTTCGCGCAAGCAGATGCTGGAGGTGTTTGCCGGGGTGCCCGCCGAGTTTCGTCAGCGGGTGCTGGTGCAGGGCGATCTGTCCAAGCAGGAGCTGATCCGCCAGCATCGCAAGCAGGTCGATGACGGCAAGCAGAGCGTGATCTTCGGTCTGGCGAGTTTTGCCGAAGGAGTCGATTTGCCGGGCAAGTATTGCGAACACGTGGTGATAGCGAAGATTCCCTTTGCCGTACCGGACGATCCGGTTGAAGCCGCGCTGGCCGAGTGGATCGAAAAGAACGGCGGCAATCCGTTTATGGAAATCGCCGTGCCGGACGCCAGCTTGCGGCTGATTCAGGCCTGCGGTCGTTTGCTGCGCACCGAGAGCGACAGCGGTACCGTCACCGTGCTGGACCGCCGGCTGGTGACCCAGCGCTATGGCAAGGCGATTCTCAATGCGCTGCCGCCGTTCCGTCGCGAGATCGATTGAGTCATCAGCCTGAGCGATGGGCTATCGACAGGGCAACTGATGATGGCTGCCATGCGTCGGCAGCTTCGCTTTAATGGGCAAAACAAGACAACAAGGACCGCATGATGAGCACTATTCAGGGCTACTTTGATCCCCGTTTCGAGTCGGTACGCGAGCTGTTCGCCGAACAGCAGCAGGACGAGCAGGCCCGTGGCGCCGCGCTATGCGTCACCGTTGGCGGCGAAACCGTGCTGGATCTCTGGCAGGGCGTGCGTGACAAGGACAATCAGGCAGTCTGGGAGCAGGACACTCTGGTCAACGTGTTCTCCTGCACCAAGCCGCTCGGTGCGGTCGCTTTGCTGCAGCAGGTGGCCGCTGGCAAGCTGGAGCTTGACGCACCGCTGGCGGCGGTCTGGCCCGAGTTTGCCCAGGCCGGCAAGGCGTCAGTCACCCTGCGCCAGATCCTCAGTCATCGTTCCGGCCTGTCGGCTGTCAGCGAGACCTTGCCGCCCGAAGCTCTGTTCGAGTGGGACACCATGAGCGCCGCGCTGGCCGCGCAGCAGCCTTGGTGGACGCCGGGTGAACAGCACGGCTATGCGCCGGTCACCTACGCCTGGTTGCTGGGCGAGCCGCTGCGCCGTCTGACTGGCCTGCGTCCCGGCCAGGCGATTGCCGGCAGTATCTGTCAGCCGCTGGGCATGGATTTCTTCATTGGGGTGCCGGATCAGGACCTGGAGCGCATCGCCTCGGTATCGCGTTTGCGTAATCAGTATGGTGACGATGGGGCACGCCGCCTGTTCGCGGCCATGGGGCAACCCGACAGCATGACGGCCAAAGCCTTTGGCAACCCTTCGAGCATGATGACCAGCACCAACCGCCGTGAGTGGCAGCAAGCCGATATTCTGTCGGCCAACGGCACCGGCAACGCCCGCTCGCTGGCGCGTTTCTGGCAACTGCTGGCGCACGACGGTCAGCTCGATGGCGTCAGCCTGCTGGATGCCGAGCTGGTCAAGCAGATGCAGCAGGAACATAGTGCCGGTGACGACCGCACGCTGCTGTGTCAGACCCGCTTTGGTCTGGGTGTGATGCTGGAGCACGAAGGGCCTGGCGGCAGCTTCGGCATGGGCAAGAACGCCTTCGGCCACCCCGGTGCAGGCGGTTCTCTGGGCTTCTGTGATCCGGACGCCAAAGTCGGCTTCGGCTACGTCACCAATACCATGGGGCCCTATGTGCTGATGGACCCGCGTGCGGTCGCGCTCAGCCAGGCGGTGTATCGCTGTCTGCAGTCGATCGACTGACCTCTGCGCAAAGCCTGCGCTGTATCAATGTGCGGCGCCGGCCGACTGCTAGGATAGGATACGTTGCTGTCGTCACCATTCACTGTTGCCGGAAATCGATCTGATGAAACCCAGTATTGCCGATCTGCGTCGCGACTATACCCGTGACGGACTGACCGAAGCCCAGGCGCCTGCCGAGCCCCTTGCCCTGTTTGGTGAGTGGTTTGCGCAGGCGGTTGAAGTGGAAAGCACCGAAGCCAACGCCATGATGCTGGCTACGGTCGACGCTGAAGGTCAGCCGCACCTGCGCACCCTGTTGCTCAAGGGCTTTGATGAGCGCGGCTTTGTGTTCTTTACCAATTACCAGAGCGCCAAGGGGCAGCAGCTGTCGGGTCAGCCGGCTGCCGCGATGACCTTCTGGTGGCACGATCTTGAACGTCAGGTGCGCATCGAAGGTCAGGTCGAGCAGACCAGCGCCGAGGAGTCGGACGCCTACTTCCACAGTCGCCCTGAGGGCAGCCGTCTGGGCGCCTGGGCGTCGCCGCAGAGTCAGGTGATTGCGGGGCGCGAGGTGCTGGAAGACCGCCTTGGTGCTGTGCAGGAGCAATACGCTGATGCCGCTGCGCCGCGTCCTCCGCACTGGGGCGGTTACCGACTGGTGCCCACCCTGATCGAGTTCTGGCAGGGGCGTCCCAGCCGTCTGCATGACCGGCTTTGCTATCGCCTGGCCGAGGGCAACTGGGTGAGGGAGCGACTGGCGCCCTGATTCGCTCATTCTCGGTCCCGTTGCTTGCTGCTGCCGCGCTTCGGCTTTACGCTGACAGACAACCGCGACAGCAGGAGGCGACATGGGCAGAGGGGTGTTTCAGCAGAAGGTTGTAGTGATTACCGGCGGCTGTGCCGGAATCGGTCGGGCACTGGCCTTGCGCTTCGCGCAGGCCGGAGCCCATCTGGCCATTCTCGATGTGCAGGACGAGTCGCTGGTCGCCTTCCGCCAGCAACTGCATGACAAACTCAATGCCGATGTATTGGCGATCAATTGCGACGTATCCGACGACCAGGCCTGCGCCGAGGCGATGGCCCAGGTCGTCGAGCGTTTCGGGGGGATTGACCTGCTGATCAACAATGCCGGCATCACCCACCGCAGCGCCTTTGCCGATACCGACTTGTCGGTGTTCCAGCGGATCATGGCGGTGAACTACTTCGGAGCCGTCAACTGTACCCGGCATGCCCTGCCCAGCCTGCTTGAGCGCCGCGGTCAGGTGATCGTTCTCAGCTCGCTGTCCAGCTTCGCCCCGTTGCTCAACCGCAGTGCCTATAACGCCAGCAAGCATGCGCTGCATGGCCTGTTTGAAACCCTGCGCATGGAAGTGCGCGAGCAGGGCGTCAACGTCATGCTGGTTTCACCCGGGTTCACCGCCACCGATATCCGCAAGAACGCGCTGGTTGGTGACGGCTCTGTCGCCCAGGCCAATACCGCCCTGCCGTTCAAGGTCGCCGCGCCAGCGGATGTGGCCGAGGCGATCTATCAGGGCGCCTGTCGGCGCAAGCGACAGTTGATTCTGTCCAATGTGGACTGGCAGGCGCGGCTGTTTGCGCGCTTTTTTCCGCGGTTGTTCGAGCGCTGGATGGTGCCGAGGCTGTCTGGAATCAAGCCGGCGCGAGACTAGGGTCTCGGCGCGAACATGATGATGGCCATGCCGATCAGTGCAATGGCTGAGCCGAGCATATCCCAGCTACTCGGACGGATGCCATCGACCCACCACAACCAGAGAATGGCGACTGCGATATAGACCCCGCCGTAGGCGGCATACACCCTGCCCGCTGCGGTAGGGTGCAACGACAGCAGCCATGCGAAGGCAGCGAGACTGAGCGTTGCCGGCACCAGCAGCCAGATCGATCTTCCTTCTCTCAGCCACAGATAAGGCAGGTAGCAGCCGACTATCTCGGCGAGGGCAGTCAGTAGAAATAGCCCGAGTGTCTTTAGTTCGCTCATCGAGACGTCACCCGCAGCCAGTCAATCACGCCCTCTGCTGCGCGTCGCCCGCTGGCAAAGCAGGCAGTCAGCAGATAGCCGCCGGTGGGGGCTTCCCAGTCGAGCATCTCGCCGGCGCAGAAAATGCCCGGCAGCGCCTTGAGCATCAGGTGGTCATTCAGTGCACTTCGGCAGACGCCGCCGGCGCTGCTGATGGCTTCATCCAGCGGGCGGGTCGCGGTCAGGGTAATGGGCAGGGCCTTGATGCCGGCGGCAAGCTTGTCTGCGTCGGCAATCGCGTCTTTGCTCAGGCATTCATGCAGCAGCGCCACCTTGACGCTGTCCAGCCCCGCCTTCTTGCGCAGCAGGTTGCTCAGGCTTTGGCCCTTGCGTGGCTGGCTGAGGGTCTGCTGCAGCTGGGCCCGGGTGTGATCCGGCGCAAGATCCAGGCTTAGTTGAGCGTGGCCCCTGGCTTCCAGTTGTTCGCGCAGCGCGGCGGACAAGGCATAGATCAGGCTGCCTTCCATGCCGTCGTGGGTGAGGATGGCCTCCCCGCGGCGGCTGATGGTCTCGCCCCCGGGGCTTTGGGTGCTGGCGATGACCTGCTTGAGTGGCTGCCCCGCGAAGCGTTCGCTGAGAAACGGGCTCCATGCGCTGATAAAACCGCAGTTGCTGGGGCGCAGTGAGCGTACATCAACGCCGCGTGCACTGAGCAGGGGCGCCCAACTGCCGTCTGAACCGAGGCGCGCCCAGCTGCCGCCGCCCAGCGCCAGCAGTGTTGCCGCTGCCCTTGCTTTGATTTCACCGTCCGGGGTGTTGAAGCGCAGCGCTGCGCTGTCATCCCAGCCTAGCCAGCGATGCCGGGTGTGCAAACGGACGCCCTGTTCGCGCAGGCGTTTGAGCCATGCGCGCAGCAAGGGCGCGGCTTTCATGTCAGTTGGGAAAACGCGTCCGGAGCTGCCGACGAAGGTGTCGATGCCCAGGCCGTGAATCCAGTCGCGCAGCGCCTGCGCATCGAACGCGTCCAGCCACTCGCCGACCCAGGGTGAGGCCTCTCGGTAGCGCGAGAGGAAGGGGGCTGCCGCCTCCGAGTGGGTGATATTCATGCCGCCAACGCCAGCCAGCAGAAACTTGCGCCCGACCGAGGGCATGGCGTCGTACAGGTCGACCTGCAGACCTGCCGCTGACAAGACCTCCGCCGCCATCAAGCCGGCCGGGCCGCCACCGATAATGGCTATGGAGCGGGTGTCGGTGTTGGCGGTGTCGGTCATGGTGCGATCCTGAAAGCGGGGCGCGCAGTTTAGCCCAATCCGCGCTGCTGCCAAATCTGCGCGGCACTGTGGTGCAGGATGCCGTGGCGTCGGGCGAGGGCGTCGCGGTCGTTGTCGTAACCGCCGCCGATGACGGCGCAGACAGGGATGTCGCGCCCAAGACAGCTGTCGATCACCAGCCGGTCGCGGGCGGCAATCCCCAGGTCGGTCAGTTGCAGATAGCCGAGTGCATCAGACTGGTGGACGTCAACGCCGGCGTCATAGAGCACCAGATCCGGTTGATAGAGGGGCAGCAGATAGTCCAGCGTCTGCTGCAGGGTATGCAGGTAGCCCCGGTCATCCAGCCCGCGTGGCAGGGGGATATCCCAATCACTGGTCGCCTTGCGCGCCGGAAAGTTGTTCTCGCAGTGCAGTGATACCGTAATCGCGGCGTCAACGTCTGCAAGGATGGTTGCAGTGCCGTCGCCCTGATGGACATCGCAGTCGATGATCAGCACCCGCTCTACCCGTCCGCTGGCCAGCAGTGACAGACTGATGATCGCCAGGTCATTGAAGATGCAGAAGCCGGAGGCAAAATCCCGGTGGGCGTGGTGAGTGCCGCCTGCCAGATGGCAGGCCAGGCCGTGTCGCAGCGCCAGCTCGGCCGTCAGCAGCGAGCCGCCGACCGCGCGGGTGGTGCGCGCAACCAGTGCCTCGCTCCACGGCAGGCCCATGCGGCGCAGGGCAGTCGCATCTAGCGCGTTGTCATGGAAGCGGTTGACGTAGTCCGGGTCGTGGGCCAGTGCCAGCAACTCGCGGCTGCAGCGTTCGGGACTGTGCAGATTGCCGTCGTGCAGCAACCCACTGGTTCGAAGATGGTCGTGCAGACGCACGAACTTGTCCATCGGGAACCGGTGGGGCGCGGGGAAAGGGAAGCTGTAGTCGGGATGGTAGACCAGGGGCAGATCCACGACGACTCCTCGCGGCAGTGTATGGCGCATCGAGTATGCGCATTGCGCTGGTACTCAACAAGTCTCGGGGCTGATGCAGGGTGCGCTGCAGTCTGCTACTGCGAGACAATCCGGGTTAAACTGGCGGCCATTTCCGCGGCGAACCGGCCGCCATTACAGTCAAGACGTACCCGTCCGTTAGCGGAGGGGCAATATGTGAGGACCCGCTATGAGCGAATTGCTGGATGATCTGGTAGACCTGCTGGCACTGGAGAAAATCGAGGAAAACCTGTTCCGTGGCCGCAGTCAGGATCTCGGTTTCAAGCAGCTGTTCGGTGGGCAGGTTCTGGGTCAGTCGTTGTCGGCGGCCAGTCAGACGGTTGATCCTGACCGCCATGTGCATTCGGTGCATGGCTACTTTTTGCGTCCGGGCGACGCTGATCTGCCGATCGTCTATCAGGTTGATCCGCTGCGCGACGGCGGCAGCTTTACTACCCGCCGGGTTCAGGCGATTCAAAAGGGCAAGCCGATTTTTACCATGATCAGCTCGTTTCAGGGCGATGTTGAAGGCTTTGAACACCAGGCGGCGATGCCTGAGGTTCCCGGCCCGGAAGACCTGCCCAACGAGACCGAATGGACCCGCCGCTATCAGCATCTGATTCACGAAAAGGTCCGCGACAAGGTGTTGTGCGGCAAGCCAATTGAAATTCGTCCGGTTGGCGAGTTCAATCCGTTCGAGCCTGTGGCCGGTGAGCCGGTGCGCTACATGTGGTATCGCGCCGACGGTACCCTGCCGGATGATCCCCAGGTGCACCGCTATCTGCTGGCCTATGCCTCGGACTTTCATCTGTTGGGTACGGCGATGCAGCCGCACGCCATCTCCAGCTGGTCGCCCGACATGCAGGTAGCCAGTCTTGACCACTCGCTGTGGTATCACCGTCCGCTGCGCATGGATGACTGGCTGTTGTACGCCATGGACAGCCCGTCGGCCAGCGGCTCCCGCGGCCTGTCGCGTGGTCAGATCTTCAATCGGGCCGGTGAGCTGGTTGCCTCGGTGACGCAGGAGTCATTGATGCGCCGGGTGCAGCGCTGATATGCAGCATCTGCGCGGTTGGGTATTCGATCTGGACGGGACG
This sequence comes from Halopseudomonas sp. L-58, assembly GCF_056859475.1. Classification (NCBI taxonomy): domain Bacteria; kingdom Pseudomonadati; phylum Pseudomonadota; class Gammaproteobacteria; order Pseudomonadales; family Pseudomonadaceae; genus Halopseudomonas; species Halopseudomonas sp. L-58. Next base: position 78,789 of record NZ_JBSXON010000071.1, on the reverse strand, counting down.
CTGACGGTTGCTCAGCACGATTTTCCGGCAATCCGACGCGAACTGGGGGTGCCGGCAGAGGCCGACATACTGACGTTCATGTCGGGCTTGCCGGCGGCCGAATACCTCGCCATGAAAGCGCAGCTTGATGCCATCGAGCTGCGTCTGGCCGAGCAGGTTGAAGCGGCGCCCGGCGCGGTCGCCCTGGTGCGTCAATTGCACGAAGGGGGGCGTCGATTGGGTATTCTGACCCGCAACCTGCAATCGGTCGCCCGTTCGACGCTGCGCTGTCTTGGTATTCTCGACTGCTTTGCCGCAGAAGATGTGCTGGGGCGCGAAGAGGCTGAACCCAAACCCTCACCAGATGGTATTCACCGCCTGCTGGATCGCTGGCAGCTGTCGGCGCGGGAGGCGGTAATGGTCGGAGACTTTCGCTTTGACCTCGAGGCCGGGCGGGCAGCGGGCAGTCATACCTGTCTGATCCTGCCTGACAATCCCTGGCCGGAGCTGGCCGATTGGCACGTGCCGGATTGCGCCACGTTGTTGGCCCGACTCTAGGTCGGGCCCGTGACTGGCCTGCAGGGCTGGTTGGTCAGTCTGCCGCCTGAAAGCGCAGGCGCATCGACAGATCGACTGCCTTGATGTCCTTGGTCATGCTGCCGATCGAGATGTAATCCACGGCGGTTTCAGCAACGCTGCGCAGGGTTGTTTCGGTAATCCCGCCGGAAGCCTCCAGCCTGGCGCGACCGGCGTTCAGGGCAACGGCGGTGCGCATGTCCTCGTCGCTGAGTTCATCCAGCATGATGATGTCAGCGCCGGCTTCCAGTGCCTGCTTCAGCTCTTCGAGGCTCTCCACTTCAACCTCAACCGGCTTGCCCGGCGCAATCTCGTGCGCCCGGCTGATGGCCTGGGCAATACCGCCACAGGCGGCGATGTGGTTCTCCTTGATCAGGAAGGCGTCGTACAGGCCAATACGGTGGTTGTGGCAACCGCCGCAGGTTACCGCGTACTTTTGCGCCAGGCGCAGGCCGGGAATGGTCTTGCGGGTATCGAGCAGTTTCACGCTGGTACCGGCAACCAGATCGGCAAAGTGGCGGCTGCGGGTGGCGGTGGCCGAGAGCAACTGGATGAAATTGAGCATCGAGCGCTCGGCGGTCAGCAGGCCCCGGGCCGGACCGTTGAAGCGGCAGATCGTCTGATCGGCGAGCAGGGTGTCGCCATCATTGACCAGCCATTCAATGATGATGCGCGGATCGACCTGGCGGGCAACTTCATCCGCCCATGCACGGCCACAGAAGACGGCGGCTTCGCGGGTGATGATGCGGCCATCGGCCTGACGTTCCGCCGGAATCAGACTGGCGGTGATGTCGCCGTCGCCCACGTCCTCTGCCAGAGCGCGGCGGACGTCATCAACGATGGTGCTCTGCAGGCTGTCGAGTGTGAGATTGGGCATAGAGACTCCGGCGTCTGATCGCAAGTGCCGGGAGTATACCGATTGGCAAAAAAAAATGCCCGCCGGGGAGGCGGGCATTGTGCGGGCCGACTTACTTGTTCATGTAGTTGGCCGGATCTGCAAAGTAGTCCTTGGTCAGTTTGAAGACTACAGGGCTCAGTAGCAGCAGAGCGATCAGGTTGGGGATCGCCATCATCGCATTCAGGGTGTCGGCCACCAGCCACAGGCTGTTCAGGTCGATACCGGGCAGGGTGCCCAGCGGAATGGCGATGATCCACAGCAGGCGGAACGGCAGGTTGGAGCGTTCACCGAACAGGAACTGGGTACACTTCTCGGAATAGAAGCTCCAGCCAATGATGGTGGTGAACGCGAATACCGCCAGACCGATACTGACAATGTACTGACCCCAGCCACCCGGCAGGCCCTGACTGAAGGCCAGTGCCGACAGCGGTGCGCCGTTCTCGCCACTCTGCCAGGCGCCGGTCACCATGATCACCAGGCCGGTGATGGAACAGATGATGATGGTGTCGATAAAGGTGCCGAGCATCGCCACGGTGCCCTGACGGATCGGGTTGTTGGTTTGCGCGGCGGCGTGTGCAATCGGCGCGCTGCCCAGGCCCGCCTCGTTGGAGAAGACGCCGCGGGCGATACCGAAGCGCATGGCCATCCAGACAGTTGCACCGGCGAAACCGCCGGCTGCGGCGCTTGGGTTGAAGGCATAGTAGAAGATCTGGCCGAAGGCTTCCGGCAGCTTGTCGGCATGCATGATCAGGATGATCAGGCCGCCACCAACATAGAAGATTGCCATGATCGGGACCAGCTTGCCGGCTACTTCACCGATGCGCTTGATGCCGCCAAGCAGTACCAGGGCAACCAGAACGGCAATGATGATGCCGGTGGCCAGCGGCGGGATGTTGAACGAGCTGTTCAGGGCGTCGGCAACCGAGTTGGACTGGATGGTGTTGCCGATGCCGAAACCGGCCAGCATGCCGAAGATGGCGAACAGCACGCCAAGCCACTTCCATTTCTCGCCAAGGCCGTTCTTGATGTAGTACATCGGGCCGCCGACGTGGTTGCCCAGCGCGTCCTTTTCGCGGTAGCGCACGGCGAGCACGGCTTCGCAGAACTTGGTTGCCATGCCGACCAGCGCGATGACCCACATCCAGAACAGCGCGCCCGGGCCGCCTAAGAATACAGCTGTGGCAACGCCGGCGATATTACCGGTGCCCACGGTAGCGGACAGGGCGGTCATGAGTGCGTTGAAGGGACTGATGTCGCCTTCTTCGCTACTCTTGCGGCCGCGCCAGAGCATGCCGAAGCCGTAGAACAGCTTGCGCTGGGGAGTGAGTTTGAGACCAAGTGTAAGATACAGGCCGGTACCGGCCAGCAGGGCGAGCATCGCCGGGCCCCATACGATCCCGTTGATGTCCCCGATAAGGGCAATAATTGCTTCCATAGAATACAGCTCCTGATGTTGTGTTTTCGATGCATCTAGCGGTACATCGTTACTATTGCTGTCAGGCAGATGTTGACCGAACCAGCTTATACCAGAGATCGCCGGCATGGTTACAGAATATGTCTCGACTATGCTGTGGCAAGGAACTGTGATGTTGATCAAGAATCCGGTTAAGGGTAGCGGTTTTGTCGTCGCAAGCCGGTATACTTGAAGCTGATAAAACCTTGACGCCAATTTATCGGCATATGGATGGCTTTGAGCGTGCAGGAGTTTCTCCGCTGGCGTGCAGCACCCTATGACAAGTGCAACTTGTCTGGAGAGTAGAAATGTCCCAGGACCCCAAAGTAGTTTCAATCAAGCCCAATCTGGCAGCGCGCGCTGCTGCCGGAGGCTCGGTGCTGCCTGCGCCTTTGATCAGCGTGCGGGATCTGGCGACCGGGTATCTGCAGTCTGCGATGGTCGAGATGTTCGACAAGGCGGATGACAACCTTTTCGAAATGGCTGACAAAGCCGCCAATAATGCCGACCAGGCGCTATTTTTCGAAGCCATGCGCACTCTTCGCCTGCAGCGCCACAATATCGTCAAGAAAACCTGTGATTCGCTGATTCTGGCCACAGAGCAAATCAATGCACAGTACGACTCGAGCGTGCCGGCCGTCTCATTCGAGCTGGATACCCTGAGTCTGGTGCAACCCGATGAGCTGGAAGAGTCCGTTGCGATCGACGGGATGGTCAATCGGGTTATCAGTCGCAATCAGGCGGCACTTGGCCATTTGCTCATGCGGGTCAACAGCCTTGCGAAAAAGACGGTGGAGCAGAGTGACAACCCCTTTGCTCCAGGCGCAATCGCCGAGTACTTTGCGGAGTCCCTGAGGGCGCTCAGTCTCGACATCAAGGTGCGTCTGATCGTTTTCAAGCTCTTTGAACGCTATGTGTTCAACGGCATTGACGGGCTGTATGAAAGTTTGAATGACGCTTTTGTCAGCGCGGGGGTTATGCCTGACTTGCGCGTGACCTCGGCTGTTTCCGTGCGCAGGCCGGTGCCAGGGGCCGGTGCTGGTTCGGGGCGTGGCGTCGGGCAGCAGGGCGGGCGTTCAGGCGACAGCAGTGAGCAGCAGGAAATCCTCGGCATGTTCAGTGAGCTCATTGGCAAATGGCGGGTTGCCAGTGGCGATGTGGCGCTGGCAGGTCTCAACTCATCGGGTGGCATTCCGATGGGGACCAGTGAGTTGCTGCGCGTGCTGTCCGAGGTAACCGCAGAGAGCTTTGCCGGCGACGCTGGGCAGAATGGTCTGCGCCGTCACGTCCAGCAGTTGTTGCATCAGCAGCGGGTGCAGAGTGGCGGTACCAAGACTGTGGCGCGAGTTGATGACGATGTCATCAGCCTGGTGTCCATGTTGTTTGATTTTATTCTCGAAGACCGTGAATTGCCGGCGGCGGTGAAGGCATTGATCGCGCGCATGCAGTTGCCGGTACTCCGGGTGGCCATCAGCGACAAGAGCTTCTTCAGTCGGGCATCGCACCCGGCTCGTCGTCTGTTGAACGAACTGTCCCGTGCGACCATGGGCTGGAACGATCACGATGATCTCCGGCGCGATCAGTTGCACGCTTTGCTGGAGGAGATTGTTGAGCAGTTGCTGGTAGAAATCGAGCCGAGTGCGGATCTGTTCGACACCCTGTATCAACGCCTGACCGATTTCCTGCGTGCCGAGCAGCGCCGCGCCGAGCGGGTCGAGCAGCGTACCCGCGATGCTGAGGAAGGTCGCGCCCGTATCAAGGCAGCGCGCGCCGAAGTGGCAAAGGAAATCAACAAGATGTTGCTGGGCCGCACCTTGCCGGTGACGGTAGTTGATTTGCTGCGCGATACCTGGAGCCAGGTCATGCAGATGATCTTCCTGCGTGAAGGGGGTGAGTCCAGGGCCTGGAAGCACGCGCTGGGTACGGCAAAGGCAGTGGTGCACAGTGTGCAGCCGGTTGATAGCGCGGGCGTACCGCAGCGACTGGCGCAGAATCGTCAGATTGAGGCGGCTATCCGTGGTGGTCTTGAGTTGCTGGGGCTGGACGCTGCATCCACCGAGCGTCATGTGCTGGCCATTGTTGCTCCGCAGCGGGCTGTGCTGGCGGCCGTCAGGGCGGCAGGCTCCCCGGTTGAGCCTGATCTGCCTGTCGAATCCGCGGAATCTGAGGTCGTTTCGGAACCGCCGGTTGAGGCAGTGCGGGTGGAGCAGCCGGTACTGGAACAGGAGCCGGTCGAGGCTCCGCCTGAAACCATCGATGACCTGCCCAGCGTAGGTGCGCAGCGGTGGGTAGAGGGTCTGGGCACCGGTTGCTGGCTGCAGCTGGTCGTAGCGGAAGGCAAGGCGCCCCAGCGTTGTAAACTGGCCGCCATTATCAGCTTCAGTGGTAAATACATCTTCGTAAACCGCAACGGCGTCAAGGTTGCTGAACTGTCGGGCCATGAGCTGGCGCAGTGCTTTGATCGTGGGCAGGTCAGTCTGCTGGACGAAAATCAGTTGTTTGATCGTGCGCTGGAATCGGTCATCGGCAACCTGCGTCAGCTTCAGGCGCGCACCTGAGGTGGATGCGGCTGGCGTCGGCACCTGCTAGCATGAGGCTTTTGCTGTCGGGGAGCCTGTATGCGGATCAGCGAGGGTTGGCTGGAGGGCGCAGTTCGTTGCCCTTCCGAGCACTGCAACGAGCGACCCGCCGGGTGTGACGTTTCGCTGCTGGTGATTCACAACATCAGTTTGCCGCCGGCCTGTTTCGGCGGCGGCTTCGTCCAGCCCTTTTTTACCGGGCAGCTTGATCCTTCCCTTCATCCCTACTTTGCCGAGATAGCGGATTTGCGCGTGTCTGCGCACTTTCTGATCGAGCGTGACGGTACCGTTACCCAGTTTGTCTCCTGTGACCGGCGAGCCTGGCATGCGGGTGCATCGTGCTACGGCGGTCGGGAAAACTGCAACGACTTCGCCATTGGTATCGAGCTGGAAGGGACTGACGAAATTCCCTACGCGGACGCCCAGTACGATGCTCTGGTAAGCTTGACCGGGGTGTTGCAGACGGCCTATCCGGCAATTACCAATCACCGTATAACCGGGCATGAGTTTATTGCTCCGGGGCGCAAGACGGATCCTGGTCCTGCCTTTGACTGGCGCCGCTATCTGCAGGCGCTGGTTTGTTCTCATCGTGTTCAGGGAGAGCATTGATGCATTTTCTTGCCTTGTTGCTGGTCGTTGCACTGATGTGGTTTACCCCGCTGCGCACCGGCTTGCCGCTGGACCTGCCGAAAGCCTGGGTCATCCGCGTGGTGCGTCGTTATCCCGTGCGGCAGCCGCTTGCTGGTCTGCTGCTGGTGCTGCTGCCTTTACTGATTCTGGTATTGCTTCAATGGTGGTTGCAACGTAACGGACTTGGCTTGATCGGCCTGTTGCTGTTTGCCCTGGTGCTGCTCGCCTGTGTTGGCAGGCGCGATCCGTTGGGCGCGATGGCGACCGGCTTCGAGCAGGCCTGGGACAGGGGCGACAGGGCTGCCGCCGCGCTAGTGGCCGAGCGCGATCTTGGGGTGGTCGCCGAGGGTCAGGACTCCGTGCTGAGCGAGGTCAGATCGGCTCTGGTGCGTGAGGTATTGCATGGCTACATGGTGACGGTTTTCTGGTTCGCCCTGCTGGGTCCTGCCGGCGCTCTGGGCTATCGGCTGCTGCGGTTGCTGGCCGATCAGGAGAATAGCTCCGCCGCGTCGCCCGCATCGGCGCTGGCCCATGCGCTGGAATGGATTCCCGCACGCCTGCTTGCTGCCAGCTTTGCGCTGGTCGGACATTTTGATCATGTGCGTGCCGAGCTGGCCGATGTCATGCTGCACTGGGAGCTGCCATCGGACGTGCTGGTTCATCGGGCGGCAGAGGCCGCCCTCAACGGCAGCTCCGGATCGCTTGCCGGGGCTGGGGCTGAGGGGGTGCTGGCCGATACCCGAACCCTGCTGGTTCGCGCACTGGTCGTTTGGGCAGTGGCGCTGGCTCTGCTTGCCGTACTCGGCTAGATTCGCCGGCTTTGACTTAAAGTTGCGCTGGCTGGAGCCGATAGCCTTTCTGTGAGACAGTCAGTGTTGGGGCGACAGCGCCTCGTTGTGGTGGTTGTTATACAAGAACAGCGCAGGTTCAGCCTGCGCAGAGCCCTCGCCGCCGGGCAGCTTATTATTAGGAGAGACCTCGGGTGAACAGTCTGCTTTCCCCTGCCATCGCGTTAATGAACCGGCTGACCTACGGCATGAAGTTTTGCCTGATCAGTGTCCTGTTTTTTGTTCCCTTGGGTATCGTCAGCAGCATGCTGGTGCAGCAGGCCTACGAGCGTGTCGAGGTGACGTCGCACGCGCTGGACAGTCTTGCATTGGTGCGTGCGACCTCTGATGCGCTGCGCAGCGCCGAACTGGTGCGTGACCTGGATGCGGTCAACACGCGCCTGGGTCAGGGCGGTCAGGCAGACAGTATTGAGGAGCGCCTGACCCAGACTCGTGCGCGGCTGATCGAGCAACTGAACAGTTTGCCGCTGGAGGCCGATGATCCGGCGGCCGCCGACCTGATTGCCATGCGCGACAAACTGGTACAGAGCTATAACGAGATTGCCGCCGAGTCGATCATCTCGCGCGGTCCGATGTCGGTGCGTGCCAAGGATGAAACGGCAACCCTGCTGATCATGACAGCCGCTTACGCGGGCCTGCCGCAGGATTTTGACCGCAATGTCCGTCAGTTGACGGAGTTGCTTATCGGTTCCACCGTTGAGGTGACCTCTTTGTTGGGCCATGGCCGCGCGACTGGGACTTATTCGATGGGACTGGGCTTTCTGGACTCGGACGCCAGCCGGGAAATGGATGATCTGGTCACCGGGCTGCAAAAGCTCGGCGCCGATTATTCGCAGGTTCTGGAGCAGGCGGTTGCCGGGACCGGCAACGCCGCCTTGCAGACTGCTGCAGAGCAGAGTCTCAAGAGCATCGAGAGTGCCGGTGTGATCTTTGAAGAGGATGTCATCATTGCTGCCTCGCTCGACAGTACCTGGGATGCCTTCTTTGACCGTATTACCCGCGAGATCGAGTCCACTTACCTGCTTGACGAGGCTATCTTCGATTATCTGGACACTCAGCTTGACGGCCGCCTGGCCAGCAATCAGCAGACAATGTGGTTGCTGGTGGTGTCTCTATCGCTGGTTGGGTTGCTGATCATCTACCTGTACGCCGGGTTCTATTTCGCTACCCGCCGAACCCTCAAGCGCCTGTCGCAGCAGATGGGGCAGGTGGCCGGCGGCGACATGACAGTGCAGGTCGAGGTCGACAGCAAGGATGAGCTCGGTGCCCTGGCTGCCGACTTCAACAACACCGTGCAGCGCGTGCGCGAGCTTATCCGACAGGTCAGCGATACCTCCGGTCAGGTGCAGGAACAATCCAGTCAGGTTGAGCACATCGCCAGCGAAAGCAGTCAGGCGGTAGCATCGCAGCGTAGCCAGATCGAGCAGGTCGCCACGGCCATGAATGAAATGGCGGCGACTTCGCAGGAGGTGGCGCGCAGTGCCGCTCTGGCGGTCAACAATGCCGAGCAGGTCAATACGGAAACCCTCAATGGTCGGCGCATGGTCGAATCCTCGGTCGACGGCATTGAAAAGCTGGCAGGGGAAATTGAAAACTCGGTGCGGGTAATCAACCAGCTGGCGGACGACAGTTCCTCGATCAGCCGGGTGCTTGACGTGATCAAGGGCGTCGCCGAACAGACCAACCTGCTGGCGCTGAACGCGGCTATCGAGGCGGCCAGGGCCGGTGAGCAGGGTCGCGGTTTTGCTGTCGTAGCTGATGAGGTGCGGACCCTGGCCCGCCGGACCCAGCAGTCCACCGAAGAGATCGAGCAGATGATCGCCCGATTGCAGGAAGGGGTCGCAGCCGCGGTCAAGGCCATGGGCAGCAGTCATGGCATGACGGCTGCCACTGTGGAATCTTCGCTGCAGGTGCAGCAGGGGCTTGACAGCATCCTCAAGGCGGTGACCCAGATCGTCGATCAAAGCCAGCAGATCGCCGCCGCCGCCGAGCAGCAGACAGTGGTCAGCCATGATATTGACCAGAACATCGTGCAGATCAATCAGGCGGGTGAGCGGACAGCGCAGGGTGCACAGCGAGCCGAGGAAGCCAGTGGCCGCCTCGGTCACCTGGTGCAGTCGCTGCAGAGCATTATCAGCGCCTTCAAGGTGTGATGAGTCTGGGCGATTGAGCAGTGCGCCTGCTCAATCGTCCGGCGCCGCCGATCAAGCCTCCGGCTTGGGTTTGGCAGCCCAAAGCACCTCTGCGATTCCTTCAAGCAGCGCGATGGTTCGTGCAGCCACAAACAGCAGATCGGACAGACGATTGAGGTAGATCGCCGACTGGTTGTTGACCTCTTCTTCCATGGCCAGTGTCAGATAGTGACGCTCGGCACGCCGGCAAACGCTGCGTGTCAGGTGAGCCTGGGCAACCAGCACCGAGCCACCCGGCAAAATGAAGTTTTTCAGTGGCTCCAGCTCAGCATTGAATTGATCGATCAATTGCTCCAGCGCGGTTACGTCGGCGGCTTCGATCAGGTCATGTCCGGGGATGGCCAGCTCCCCGCCGAGGTCAAACAGACGATGCTGGATCGGGCTCAGGGCCTGTTTCAGTGGCGCGAGGCGGTCGCTGTCCATCTGGCAGAGCAGCAGTCCAAGCTGGCTGTTCAGCTCGTCTACGTCACCCATTGCCTCAACGCGTGGGTGATCCTTGCGGATACGTTGACCGTTGGCAAGTCCGGTATCGCCGGCATCACCAGTGCGGGTATAGAGTTTGCTCAGGCGGTAGCCCATGAGGTGCTGTCTCCTTTGAAAGCTGGCGCCTAGTCTAGCGGCAGACGGCGTTTCAGTCAGCCGGCAGTTGATGCCGGCGCAGGGCGTCCTGAGCGCTCAGCAGCAACCGGTCGAGGGCGGGCGTCGACAGCCCGGCACTCTGCGCGGCGCGGCATGCATAACCGAGGAAGTAACTCAGCTCCGTGCGTCGACGTGCGTGCAGGTCCTGGCGTGTGGACGAGCTGTTGTTGGCCGTGGCCAGAATGACCGCATGCACCTGCTCGGCGAGGTTGGCGTCGACGCCGTGAGAGGCAAGCACCTGCTGCAATTCGGCGATGCATTGCCCAAGCCACTCGCCTGCGCGCTCGGGCACTTCGCCATTGCGGCAGTCGTAAATCAGGGTAAAGGGATTGATGGCGCAGTTCACCGCCAGCTTGCGCCACAGCACCGGTAGAATGTCATGCTGCCAGGTGGTCGAGATGCTGGATGGGAGGTCGTTCAGCCAGTCAGGGGGAGCTGTTCCAGGGCGAAGCGGGCCGACGATGTTATGGCCGCGACCGGCCCAGATCAACTCATGCTCACTTGGTCGCCAGGCGCCATCTGTGACGCTGACACAGTAAATTCGGCAGTCCGTAAAGGCATCGGCGATTGCCTGTTGGGAGCCCAGGCCGTTTTGCTGCAGAAAAAGCGCGGCACCCTGCTGCAGGCGCGGGCGCAGCGATTCGACTGCAGCCAAAGCGGCATGCGCCTTGGTTGCCACAATCAGATTCTCGATCGGTGCCGGGGTGTCGGGCGTCTCGATGGCAAGCGAAAGGGTATGTTTTGCAGCGCCATCATCAAACACCAGCCGGTTACCGTTGCTGTTCCACTGTCTTAGCTGGCTTTCGTTCCGCACAATCAGGCGGTAGTCGATACCTGCCTGCTGCAGGCGGGCCGCCCACAGCAACCCCAGGCTTCCGGCGCCGAGAATATGCAGCATCCGAGTACGTCAGCCGAGTTTGGCTTCGGTGATCAGATTGGTTTCGTAGGCTTCGCCCAGATGGCTTTCCACCTGCTCAAGCATCGCCTCGGCGTCCGGCAGCGCCTGACGGTTGGTGAGCGTACATAGCACCATCCCGGCACGGATCGACAGGTAACCCTCGCTGGTTTTGAACGCCTTCAGATTCAGGCCGTCGTGCAGACGGCGGAAACTGGCCGGCTTGAGGTCTGCGGCCTCATCGGCAATGGTGACAATGGCGAAGGCGTTTTCATCAACCCGTGCAACGACGTCCGTAGGCCGCACCAGTTGCTGCAGGCGGCGCGCGGTTCCACGCAGCACTTCCTGTTGTACGGCAGGGCCGAAGCGCTCGGTAAGGGTTGGCAGGTTCTGGACACCGAGCAGAACCAGGCAGCAGGCACCACCGCGCGAATCCACGTTGCGCAATACGTCGGCCAGGCGCTGGATCAGGTAGCGACGGTTGCCGATCGCGGTCAGCCGGTCTACCAGGTTGTGTTCCTCGAGCTGGGCGTTGTTGGTAGCCAGCAGTCGGTTCTCGTCCAGCAGGCGGTTGATCAGCTGCGATGTGCGATCGGCAGCGTAGATGCGTGGCAGCAGCTGTTCGTTCATGGATGATTTGCTGATGAAGTCATCGACACCGCGATCGAAGGCCTCCCCCAGCACATTATCGCCCTCGCGTGCTGTCAGCAGTACCACATAGGTGTAGTGATCGGATTGCTCGTCTGTCTGACGAATGCGGGTGGTCAGCTCAAGGCCGTCCATTTCCGGCATCAGCCAGTCGGCGACCATCACGCTGGCTGGCTGTTCCTCGTGCATGCGCAGGGCATCCATCGCGGAGCTGGCAAAGCGAATATTGGAGTAGCCGGCCTGACTCAGTGTGTGACCGATGACAGCACTGCTGAACTTGGTGTCATCGACTACCAGAATGCTGAGTTGCGGATTCGGCATGTAGGTGCTCCCTGCTGGACGTGGGCCGGTCTGGGTATAATGCCATGAGGTTATACCGTCGTTTTGTAATGAACATCATAATTTTGGGTTTTTCTGTGAGGTAGCACAATGCCATCTTTTGATGTCGTGTCCGAACTGGACAAGCATGAAGTAACCAATGCGGTCGATAACGCCAAGAAAGAGCTGGAGCGGCGTTACGATCTTCGCGGCAAGTGCGAGATCGATTTCAACGACAAGCAGAAGACGATCGCCCTGAGTGCCGATTCCGAGTTCCAGCTGGAGCAGGTGATCGGCATTCTCGAGCTCAGTCTGACCAAGCGCAAGATCGATATTCGCTGTCTGGATGCGGGTGAGCCATTTGCGTCCGGCAAGCTGGTCAAGCAGGATGTCACCTTCAAAGAGGGTATCGACAAGGAACTTGCCAAAAAAATTGTTGCCCTGATCAAGGATTCCAAGCTCAAGGTGCAGGCCGCGATTCAGGGCGATCAGGTACGGGTAACAGGCAAGAAACGTGACGATTTGCAGGATGTCATGGCGCTGTTGCGCGGGGCTGAACTGGAGATGCCGCTGCAGTACAACAACTTCCGCGACTGACCGAGGTCGTGAATTTATCGCCGAGAAAAGGAGGCAGGAATGGATGAGGTCATGAACACGCTGCGAGGGCTTGAGGAGGCCTGGTTACCGCTGTTGATCGAATACGGCAGCAAGCTAGCGCTGGCGCTGTTGACGCTGCTGGTTGGCTGGTGGCTGATTGGTCGTCTGATGAAGGCGATGAACGGGGTCATGCGCAAGCGCAACGTCGAGCCAACACTGCACGGGTTCATCGGCTCGCTGGCCTCTATCGCGCTCAAGGTACTGCTGCTGATCAGCGTCGCCGGCATGGTGGGTATCGAGACAACGTCGTTTATCGCGGTGCTGGGTGCAGCCGGTCTGGCGGTAGGTCTGGCCCTGCAGGGCAGTCTGGCCAATTTCGCCGGCGGTGCCCTTATTCTGTTTCTGCGCCCGTTCCGTGCCGGTGAATACATTGAGGCGCAGGGCGTCTCGGGCACGGTTGATAGCATCCAGATCTTCAATACGGTGCTGAAAACGCCCGACAACAAGACCGTGATCGTGCCCAATGGCAGCCTGTCCAACGGCAATATCATCAACTATTCCCGTCAGGCGACCCGCCGTGTCGATCTGAATATCGGTATTGATTACAGCGATGACCTCAAGTTGGCCAAGGACATCCTGATGGGCCTGGCCCAGGGTGACAGCCGTGTGCTGAAGGATCCGGAGCCGGTGGTCTGGCTGGTGTCGCTCGGCGACAACTCGGTCAACCTGTCACTGCGCATGTGGACCAAGACCGACGACTACTGGGGCGTGTTTTTCGAGCTGCAGGAAAAGGCCAAGCTGGAGTTTGATGCGGCCGGTATCAGCATTCCGTTCCCGCAGCGCACGGTGCATCTGGTTCAGCAGTCAACCTGAACCGCTGCAGGTTTATGTGAGTTCATCAAACCCGGCGCTAGCCGGGTTTTTTTGTGCCCTTCAATCGATACCGGGGCGGCGCAGGCGGTCCGGGTGGGCAAACCGCAGCAGCGCAATGGCCAAGATGATGGCGGGCAGGCCGGTCATTGCGGTGACCATGAAGAAGCTCACCCAGCCCAGATTGGCTGCCAGTACCCCGGTGAAACCGGCAGCAAACTGGCCCGGCAGGGTCATCAGGGAGCTGAACAGGGCGTACTGGGTGGCGGTATAGGCGGTGTTGGTCAGGCTCGACAGATAGGCAATAAACACCGAGATGGCGAGCCCACCGGTGATGTTGTCGGCAATAATGGCGACGATCAGCCCATCGGGCTGCGGCCCGATGAAGGCCAGCCAGGCAAAGATCAGGTTGGTCGCTGGCGCCATGAACGCGGTCAGAATGAGGATCGGAGCAATGCCGAAACGGGCCACCATCAGGCCGCCCAGCGCAGCCCCGGCCAAGGTCATGGCCAATCCGAAGGCGGCGGCGATATTGGCGATCTGCTCCTTGCTGAAGCCAATGTCGAGATAGAAGGGATTGGCCATGGTGCCCATGAAAATGTCGCTGATCCGGAAGGTTGCTATAAACAGCAGAATGATGAAGGCAACCCGGCCGTAACGCTCAAAGAACTCGGTGAATGGGGCAATAAAGGCGTTGAAGACCCAGCCGGACAGCTGCAGTCGCCAGCCACTGTGCACCGACTGGCTCAGGTGCTGGGTCAGGCGGGCTTCCTGCGCTCGGGTCGCATCGGTTATTTCTACGCTTGGTTCGGCAATGACAAGCGTGGTCACTACGCCAATCAGCATCATGCCGGCCATCAGGCCGTAGGCCAGGCTCCAGTCCTGCAGGGCGGCGATGTGCAGGGCTCCGGCGCCGGCGGCGAGGATGGCTACCCGGTAACCGGTGACGTAGGTGGCAGCCATGGCGGCCTGGCGGTGCTTGGCTTCGGCTTCGACCCGGTAGGCGTCGATGGCGACATCCTGGGTGGCCGAACCAAAAGCGGCCAGTACCGCCCAGAGCGCGACCCATTCCAGATGCTCCAGCGGATTACTCATCGACATGCCAAGCAATGCGCCGGCAATCACCAGTTGAGCGAGCAGCATCCAGCTGCGCCTGCGTCCGAGCAGTCGGGTGAGTATCGGGACCGGCAATCGGTCGATCAGTGGCGCCCACAGGACCTTGATCGAGTGCGCCATACCTACCCAGCTGAGAAAGCCAATGGAGGCCAGCTCGACGCCGATATCGCGCAGCCAGGCGCTGAACGTACCACCCACCAGCAGCAGGGGAAGGCCGGCAGAAAACCCCAGAAACAGCATGCCGATGACACGTGGCTTGAGGTAAACGCGCAGGCCTTCGGCTGGCAGGGGAGTGGTACTGGAGTCGGAGGGGCTGGAACTCATGCTTGTCCTTGTGATGGCGCGGGGGGCTCTGGCCAGGCGTAGTGTCGCAGATTCACGCGACCATTGCGTACCAGTATGCCTTCGGCAGCCAGCCGTTCGCGTTGTTCCCGGCCGCTTGGAGTGTCCGCTCCGAGTGACAGCTTTCCCTGGCTGTTGAGAACGCGGTGCCAGGGCAGGTGGGTGCCTTCTGGCAGCTGTCCAAGCCAGCGCCCGACCAGGCGCGCGCCTCGGCCGAGTCCGGCCAGCTCGGCAATACGGCCGTAGCTGGTAACGCGGCCAGGCGGAATACTGGCCAGTACCTGAAAAAAGGCGGCCTTGCGCTCGTCGTCGGCTGGCGTGTTGAACGCTGGCGCTATTCGCCGGTCTTTCATGGATAATTGCCCGTTTAACCTGATGTCTGCCGGATGCTGATCGATGCCGTTGTTCCGTGTTGTCCTGTTGTGCTGTCTTAGCGTGCTGTCCTGGCGCAGTGTCGCCGATACCTTGTGGCTCGACAATGGTGATCGTCTGACTGGCAAGGTCGCCTTTCTGGAGGGCGGCAAGCTGGTGCTGGAGACTGATTTTGCCGGCACGCTGTCGATCGATGTAGCGCGTATCACTACCTTCAACAGTGACGAGCCGGTGCTGGTCAAACTGCGCGACGGCATTCAGCACACCGTGCAGCTGGCAGAGTCTGAGCGCGACGGTCAGGTGCTGTTGCGGGTGCCGAATCGGCGGCCCATCGCGACCGATATCCGTGCCATTCGTCAGCTCCTGGTGCCCCGGCCTCTGGTGCAGGATTCGGTATGGGAAGGCGACGCCAGCGCTGCGCTCGATATCAAGGATACGTCGGGTAACGAGAAGCGAGACATCGATATTGATGTCACCTCCCGCCTGCGCCATGGACGCTGGCGTCATGACTGGGCGCTGGACTACGACCGCGATTACAGCAACGACGTCAAAACCAGTCACACCCTTGACGCCTCCTACGATCTCAACCGCTTTATTACCGATCAATGGTTCTGGGCCAGCAGCGTGCAGTACAAGCGCGACCATATCAACGAGATCGCCAGGCAGCGCCAGTTCGGTATGGGCCCTGGTTATGAGTGGTGGAACACGGCGCTGGGGCGGTTTGAAACGTCCGTGCGCCTGGACCGGGCGTGGCTCAAGGAGCGCGATGGCAGTCGTGCACGCTATGACGCTCTTGGTCTGCAGTGGGATTATCGGCGGTTTCTGCTGGGCAAGCGGTTTGAGCTGTTCCATTCAGCGGAAACGCAGGTTCCGGATGACCCGAAAGTACGTTATTTGATGGATGCTGATCTGGGCGTGCGCTATCGGCTGACCAGCTGGGCGTCACTGAGCCTGAAGGGCGAGTTGGACTATCTCAATACAACCGACGACAGCGGCTATCGAGATACCCGCTATACCTTGGGGCTGGGTGTGGGTTGGTAGCGCAGGAGGGTGGTTCAAGCGTGAACTGGCGGTGCGTGGCCGCCAGTTCGCAGGTGACGGTTAGATGCGCAGACCACCGTCCAGTTCGAGGATGCGACCGGTGAAGTAGTCGTTCTCGAACAGGTAGGCCGCCGAGTGAGCGATTTCCGCCGGCTTGCCCATGCGCTTGAGTGGAATGCCGGAAGTCATTTTCTCCAGCGCTTCCGGCTTCATGCTGCCGGTCATCTCGGTTTCGATAAAGCCCGGAGCAATACCGGCAACGCGGATACCGTAACGTGACAGCTCTTTCGCCCAGGTAACGGTCATGGCAGCCACACCGGCCTTGGCGGCCGAGTAGTTGGACTGACCAATGTTGCCGGCGCGGGAGATGGACGAGATATTGATGATCAGGCCCTTGGTGCCCAGTTCGATCATCTTGGCGGCCACTTCGCGGGTACCCAGGAACACGCCGGTCAGGTTGACGTCGATAACCGACTGCCACTGCGCCAGACTCATTTTCTGAATCTGACCGTCTTTGGCTTTCAGCAGCAGACCGTCGCGCAGAATGCCGGCGTTGTTGATCAGGCCGTGGATGGCACCGAAGTCGTCCGCTACCTGGTTGACCATGTGGCTGACCTGTTCTTCGTTGGCCACGTTGCAGATGTACGAGCGGGCATCGCCGCCGGCGGCCTTGCACGCGGCAACGGCAGCGTCCAGCGCTTCCTGGTTAAGGTCAACCAGTGCCAGTTTGGCGCCCTTGGCTGCCAGGAACTCGCCCATGGCACGGCCCAGGCCCTGTCCGCCGCCGGTGATGATGATAACGCTGTCTTGCAATTGCATCGGGCTCTCCTCGCAAAAGGGGTGATAGATTTGAGGTGCGCAAGCATGCACCAGATTGCCGATATTTTGAATACCCTGCATGGCTCTTCAGTCACTTTCTGACCTTCCTGGCGACATGTTGTTGCCGTTAGTCGCCATCCCGGTTGAAAGCTGCTGTTGTCGTACCCATATATCCCTGACCTGCTCAATACGAGGTGCGTATGCCCCTGTTTCGATTCTTTCTCCTGCTGCTGCCGTTGCTTGAACTGGCCACCCTGATCCTGCTGGGCCAGCGCATCGGTGTCGGCTACACCCTGCTTTGGGTGCTTGGCTCCGGTGTGCTGGGTCTGGTGCTGATCCAGCGCCAGGGCTGGTCCATGCTGCAGCAGCTGCAGATCCGCATGGCCGAAAACCGCTCGCCCTTTGCCGTGTTGAAGACCGGCATGTGGTGGTTGCTTGCGGGGGTACTGTTGATGATCCCTGGCCTGATCACCGATGCGCTGGCGCTGCCTTGCCTGGTGCTGGCACTGGTATCACGCGGCAAGCCGGGTCCGGGCGAACCGGGCGGCCCGAACGTGTGGCGGCGCGGCAGCACCACCATTATCGAAGGGGAATGGCGTCCGGACGATCCAGATCAGGTTTCGCCGGATCGCCGCATCGACCGCGAGTAAAAAAATTGTGTACTTGCCTCTTGAAATGGCAATACCAAGCCCCATCTAGGTGACACCGGTTTGGCAGGCTCCGCGCAAGCGCGGAGCCTCGAACAGCGACGAGCCGTCAGGCTCGTCCTTCGGATTCGCATTGCGGGTCCGGATTACAACGTGAAAGCGCCGGGTTTCCGGCATTGAAGATCAATTATTGGGAGACACACAACGATGAAAATTCGTCCGTTACACGATCGCGTAGTCGTTCGTCGCAGCGAAGAAGAAACCAAGACCGCTGGTGGTATCGTTCTGCCCGGCTCGGCTGCCGAGAAGCCGAACACCGGGGTTATCGTTGCTGTAGGTACCGGGCGTCTGCAGGACAACGGCGAAGTTCGTCCGCTGGCCGTCAAAGAAGGCGACAAGGTTGTTTTCGGTCCTTACTCCGGCAACAACACCATCAAGATCGATGGTGAAGACCTGCTGATCATGAGCGAATCCGAAATCTACGGTGTACTGGAAGGCTGATCAGCCACCCTCACACCCCTTAACGAATTCATTTGAAGGAAAGCAAACATGGCTGCAAAAGAAGTTAAATTCGGTATTTCCGGTCGCAACAAGATGCTGGACGGCGTAAACACGCTGGCCAATGCGGTTAAAGCTACCCTGGGTCCGAAGGGCCGTAACGTGCTGATCGAGCGCAGCTTCGGCGCGCCGCTGATCACCAAGGACGGCGTTTCCGTTGCCAAGGAAATCGAGCTGAAAGACAAGTTCGAAAACATGGGCGCGCAACTGGTCAAGGACGTTGCTTCCCGTGCCAACGATGACGCTGGTGACGGTACCACCACTGCCACCGTACTGGCTCAAGCCATCGTTACCGAAGGTCTGAAGGCTGTTGCTGCCGGCATGAACCCGATGGATCTGAAGCGTGGTATCGACAAGGCTACTGCTGCCATCGTTGCCGAGCTGAAGAATCTGGCCAAGCCCTGTGCCGACTCCAAGGCCATCGCCCAGGTAGGCACCATCTCCGCCAACTCTGACGAGTCCGTCGGCAACATCATTGCCGAAGCCATGGACCGCGTTGGTAAAGAAGGCGTCATCACCGTTGAGGAAGGTTCCGGTCTGGAAAACGAACTGTCTGTTGTTGAAGGCATGCAGTTTGACCGCGGCTACCTGTCTCCCTATTTCGTCAACAAGCCGGAAACCATGTCCGCTGATCTGGACAACCCGTACATCCTGCTGGTTGACAAGAAAATCTCCAACATCCGCGAGCTGCTGCCGGTTCTGGAAGCCGTTGCCAAGGCTGGTCGTCCGCTGATGATCGTTGCCGAGGACGTTGAAGGCGAAGCGCTGGCGACTCTGGTTGTCAACAACATGCGCGGGATCGTCAAGGTTGCTGCGGTCAAGGCACCGGGCTTCGGCGATCGTCGCAAGGCCATGCTGCAGGATATCGCTATCCTGACCGGTGGCACCGTGATCAGCGAAGAAGTTGGCCTGAGCCTGGAAACCGCTACTCTGGAGCACCTGGGTCAAGCCAAGAGCGTTCAGATCAACAAGGACAACTCCACCATCGTTGATGGCGCTGGCGCCAAGGCTGATATCGAAGCCCGCGTTAACCAGATCCGCAAGCAGGTCGAGGAAACTACCTCCGATTACGATCGCGAGAAGCTGCAGGAGCGTCTGGCCAAGCTGGCTGGCGGCGTAGCAGTGATCAAGGTTGGTGCTGCGACCGAAGTGGAAATGAAAGAGAAGAAGCACCGCGTTGAAGACGCGCTGCACGCTACCCGCGCTGCTGTTGAAGAAGGTGTGGTACCTGGCGGCGGTGTTGCCCTGGTTCGCACCCTGGCGGCTATCGAGGGTCTGGCTGGCGACAACGAAGACCAGAACGTCGGTATCAAGCTGCTGCGCCGCGCTGTTGAAGCACCGCTGCGCCAGATCGTCACCAACGCTGGTGAAGAAGCTGCTGTTGTTCTGGAGCGCGTCAAGGCCGGCGAAGGTAACTTCGGTTACAACGCTGCGACTGGCGAGTACGGCGACATGATCGACATGGGCATCCTGGACCCGGCCAAGGTAACCCGCAGCGCGCTGCAGGCTGCTTCCTCGGTCGCCAGCCTGATGATCACCACCGAGGCCATGATTGCCGAGCTGCCGGAAGAGAAGCCGGCCATGCCCGACATGAGCGGCATGGGTGGCATGGGTGGTATGGGCGGAATGATGTAATCAGCCTCCCGGCTAATCCGAAACCCGGCTCGAGAGAGCCGGGTTTTTTTATGTCTCAGCGCAGCGCCATGAGTAGTGCGGATCAGGCGCAGCGTATCCGCCGTTGTGCTCACGAACACCCTTGCTTCCGCCTGCTCCGGGCCTGGCGCCGATGGGGTGGAGACGCCGCAGGCTTACTTCACCGCGTTGCAGTAACCTGTTACTCCGTTACCCGGCTGGGCAGGCGCGCTTGCCTTGTAAGAGATTTCCTACAAGACGTGTGAGACTTCGCCGCTACAGGGTGTGGGCGGAACGAGTTTTTATCCGTGCTAAAAACAGTAAATATATGAAATTTAAGGATTTTATTGTTGGTGATATGCCTGTTGTGCTTGCTGGAGGGGGGGTTGCGGGCGATGCCGCATTCGTTAAACTTCACCCAAGCGCAAAGGATGGTGCTACTCGGCAGGGAGCTGAGTCAGGGATTTTCAGGATGATGAAGCCAGGATGGCTGGACACGGAAAGCACATATGGAATAAAGAGTGGGCGGGCTATCCCGCCCCTTTTTTTGCCTGAAATTTGACTCCAAACTCTCAGCCTCACAAGCCGCAAGCCTCATAAGCCGCAAGCTGCAAGCTACAAGCTCCAAGCCTCAAGCCTCAAGCCAAAGCCAAAACCAAAACCAAAGCCAAAACCAAAACCAAAACCAAAGCCAAAACCAAAACCAAAACCAAAGCCAGAATAACAGGCCCACACTGGTGCGCTTGTAGCTTGAGGCTTGAGGCTTGGAGCTTGTAGCTTCAGGCTTGCAGCAATAAAAAAACCGGCACATGGCCGGTTTTTTTTGCATAGCAGCTAGCTGCTTAGCGCTCCAGATATTGCAGCTTGTCCGGTACGCCATCCCACTCTTCGGCGTCGGGCAGTGCGTCTTTCTTCTCGGTGATGTTCGGCCACACTTCTGCCAGATCGGCGTTCAGTTCGGTGAACTCCTGCATATCCTCCGGTACTTCGTCTTCCGAGAAGATGGCATTGGCCGGGCATTCGGGCTCGCAGAGGGCGCAGTCGATGCACTCGTCCGGGTGAATGACCAGGAAGTTCGGGCCTTCGTAGAAGCAATCGACCGGGCAGACCTCAACGCAATCGGTGTATTTGCACTTGATGCAGTTGTCGGTAACAACAAAGGTCATGGTGAGGTCTCCATTGAATCAGGCTGGCAAAATCTGGCGCGTAGTCTAGCAGTTTTTTTCCGGCGGTACAGAGCGCCGCCGGGTTTTGCGCAGATTAAAGCGTAGTTCCATCACGTTTGATGCAAATGAATATCATTTGCTGAATTTACGCCCACTCGCGTTTGAGCTTGTACAGCAGGTCCAGCGCCTGGCGCGGGCTGAGATCGTCCGGATCCAGTGCCTTGATCTGTTCGATCAGAGGGTGAGGTGCGCTGGCGAACAGATCGGTCTGGAACGGTTGCTCAGTGTTGCCTGCGGGCTTGCTGCCGTGCTGCTCCAGGCTCTGCTGCTCCAGTTGGGCGAGGTGTTCGCGGGCGCGCAGGATGACCGGACGCGGTACACCGGCAAGCTGGGCGACTTGCAGGCCGTAGCTCTGGCTGGCAGGGCCGGGCTGGACGTTATGCAGGAATACGATGCGTTCATTATGTTCGGTGGCGTTCAGGTGCACGTTGGCCACGCCTTCGTCGGTGTCGGCCATGCCGGTCAGCTCGAAGTAGTGCGTGGCAAACAGGGTGAAGGCGCGAACCTTGGCCAGATACTCGGCAGCAGACCAGGCCAGTGACAGGCCGTCGAAGGTGCTGGTGCCGCGGCCGACTTCGTCCATCAGCACCAGACTGGCGCTGGTGGCGTTGTTGAGGATGTTGGCGGTTTCGCTCATTTCGACCATGAAGGTTGAGCGGCCGCCGGCCAGATCGTCACTGGAACCGATGCGGGTGAAGATGCGGTCGACGCAGGACAGCTCGACGCCTGCCGCCGGTACAAAGCTGCCGATATGGGCCAGCAGCACGATCAGCGCGGTCTGGCGCATGTAGGTGGATTTACCGCCCATGTTGGGGCCGGTAATCACCAGCATGCGGGTGTCGATGTCCAGGTCCAGATCGTTGGCCACGAAGGGCGTTTCCAGCACCTGCTCGACGACCGGATGACGGCCCTGACTGATCTTCAACTGGCTGCCCTCGATAAAGCGCGGGCGACTGTAATCGAGACTGCCGGCCCGTTCGGCGAGGGTGCAGAGCACATCAATTTCGGCCAGGCTGGCGGCAGTGGTCTGCAGTGCGGCAAGGTCCTCGTTGAGACGGTCGATCAGCTCGTCGTACAGTTGCTTTTCACGAGCCAGCGCGCGGCTGCGGGCCGACAGCGCCTTGTCTTCAAAGGCTTTCAGTTCCGGGGTAATGAAGCGCTCGGCGCCCTTCAGGGTCTGGCGGCGAATGTAATCTGCCGGCGCCTGATCGGCCTGGCTGCGCGACAGTTCGATAAAGTAGCCGTGTACCCGGTTGTAGCCGACCTTGAGGGTGCTCAGCCCGGTACGCTCGCGCTCGCGGGTTTCCAGATCAATCAGATACTGGCCTGCGTTCTCGCTGATATTCTGCAGCTCATCCAGCTCGGCGTCGAAACCGGGCTTGATCACGCCGCCGTCGCGCAGCACCGCGGGCGGGTTGTCGATCACGGCGCGTTCCAGCAGCTCGGCCAGCTCCGGGTAGGTGCGTACCTGCTCGGCCAGATTGCGCAGATGCGGTGTTTCCAGCGCCTGCATGCAATCCTGCAGTGCGGGCAGGGCGGCCAGCGCGTCGCGCAGGCGTGCCAGATCGCGCGGCCGCGCAGAGCGCAGGGCAACCCGGGCAAGGATGCGCTCGATGTCGCCGATGCCCTTGAGCTGCGGCTGAAGGTCGAGGTAGAACTGCTGGTCGAGCAGGGCGCTGATGCTGTCCTGGCGCGCACCCAGGACCTTGAGGTCCCGCAGGGGGCGATTCAGCCACCGCGCCATCAGGCGGCTGCCCATGGCCGTTGCAGTATGGTCGAGTACGTCGAGCAGGGTGTTGTCGCGGCCACCGGACAGGTTCTGGTCGATTTCCAGATTACGGCGGCTGGCGCTGTCGATAATCACGCTGTCTTCAAAACGCTCCTGAGCGATGCTGCGGATGTGCGGCAGGGCGGTGCGCTGGGTTTCCTTGGCATAGCTCAGCAGCGCACCGGCAGCGCCGAGGCCGAGGGTCAGGTCCTGACAGTCGAAGCCGACCAGATCCTTGGTGCCGAATTGCTGGGTGAGGGCCTTGAAGGCGCTGTCCTGATCGAACTCCCAGGGGGCGCGACGACGCACGGCGCGGCGGCGCTCGATTGGCGTGTTGCTTTCCCAGTCATCGGGAATCAACAGCTCGGCCGGTGCCAGACGTTCCAGCTCCCCGAGCAGAGTTTCCCAGCCGCGCAGTTCCATGACCACAAAGCGGCCACTGTTGATGTCGAGCGTAGCCAGGCCAAAGCCGCGCTCGGCGCCCACTAGCGCGGCCAGCAGGTTGTCGCGACGCTCATCGAGCAGCGCTTCATCGCTGACCGTGCCGGGGGTAATGATGCGGGCAACCTGGCGCTCGACCGGGCCCTTGCTGGTGGCCGGATCGCCAACCTGCTCACAGATGACAACCGACTCGCCCAGCTTGACCAGCTTGGCCAGATAGCCCTCGGCGGCATGGAACGGGATGCCGGCCATCGGAATCGGTTGGCCGCCGGACTGGCCCCGTGCGGTCAGGGTGATATCGAGCAGACGGGCGGCTTTTTTCGCGTCGTCGTAGAACAGTTCGTAAAAGTCACCCATGCGGTAGAACAGGAGCTGTTCGGGATGCTGCTGCTTGATGCTGAAGTACTGCTGCATCATCGGCGTGTGGGCGGAGGATTCGGTTTTGCTCTTTTTCATCAATGACTCGAAATATGCGGCAAAGGCGGTGTCACCGGGCGCGATGGATGCGCTGAGGGCGGTGGCTGAGACGCCGTTTCAGGTTGGCGCAAAGGGTATCACGTCGCTGGTGGCTGCTGCAGTGCTGCCGGCGACTCCGGCAGCAGGAACCCGAGGCGGCTGAATGTGGTCGCAGGGTATTCGCAGGCAGCGCGCCAACTGGCATGCTGTTGCCTGATATCCGTTCGTACAGGAGTGAACCATGTCGCATTATGACCCGCTGATCGACTCTGCCGCTGCGAGGCTTGGCAAAGTGTTGGAACAGCAGGGGCTGCAGGTCAGCACCGCTGAGTCCTGCACGGGCGGAGGGATTGCCGAGGCAATAACCCGGGTGGCTGGCAGTTCGCGCTGGTTCGAGACCGGCTTCGTCACCTACGCCAACGCCAGCAAAAGCCGTTGGCTTGGGGTGAACGCAGAGGTTATCGAGGCTCATGGCGCGGTCAGCGAGCCGGTGGTCAGAGCGATGGCGTCCGGAGCCAGGGAGGCTGCCGGGGCGGCGATGGCGGTTGCGGTCAGCGGTATTGCCGGCCCTGATGGCGGCAGTGCAGAGAAGCCGGTCGGGACCGTCTGGTTTGGCTGGGCCCTGGCCGACGGCAGCGTCGTCAGCGAGTGCAAGCGCTTCCAGGGCGGACGCCGAGAGGTGCGCGCCCAGACGGTGCTGCACGCTCTGGAACGGCTGGTCAAAGAGGCGCACAAGCAGCCTGCGAACCGGTTGTCAGTCTGAGTGAAATCGGGGGTAGGCGGGCCATTTTTTCTGTGGAATAATACTGACCAAATATACAGTAGTTGATCGGTCGGTCGCCGCGGTGCCCGCCCCAAGCCAAGAGGATGCGAAATGGACGAGAACAAAAAGAAGGCGCTGTCGGCTGCCTTGAGCCAGATTGAACGTCAGTTTGGCAAGGGCGCGGTAATGCGCATGGGTGATCACGAGCGCCAGGCCATTCCGGCCATCTCTACCGGCTCGCTCGGTCTGGATATCGCCCTCGGTATCGGCGGCCTGCCCAAGGGCCGTATTGTTGAAATCTACGGGCCGGAGTCCTCCGGTAAAACCACGCTGACCCTGTCGGTTATTGCCCAGGCGCAGAAGCACGGTGCAACCTGCGCCTTCGTTGATGCCGAGCACGCGCTGGACCCGGAGTATGCCGGCAAGCTGGGTGTCAACGTGGATGACCTGCTGGTGTCGCAGCCCGATACCGGTGAGCAGGCACTGGAAATCACCGACATGCTGGTGCGTTCCAATGCGGTGGACGTGATCATCGTCGACTCGGTGGCAGCGCTGGTGCCCAAGGCCGAAATCGAAGGCGAAATGGGTGATCACCACGTCGGTGTGCAGGCCCGTCTGATGTCCCAGGCGCTGCGCAAGATCACCGGTAACATCAAGAACGCCAACTGCCTGGTGATCTTCATCAACCAGATCCGCATGAAGATTGGCGTCATGTTCGGCAATCCGGAAACCACCACCGGTGGTAACGCGCTCAAGTTCTACTCTTCTGTGCGTCTGGACATTCGCCGTACCGGCGCGGTCAAGGAAGGCGACGAGGTTGTCGGCAGCGAGACCCGCGTCAAAGTCGTGAAAAACAAGGTGGCTCCGCCGTTCCGTCAGGCTGAATTCCAGATTCTGTACGGTACCGGCATCTACCACAACGCCGAGATCATCGATCTGGGCGTGCAGATTGGTCTGGTTGAGAAATCCGGCGCCTGGTACAGCTATCAGGGCAACAAGATCGGTCAGGGCAAGGCCAATGCAGCCAAGTTCCTGCAGGATAACCAGCAGATCGCGGATGAAATTGAGAAGGCCATCCGTGACCAGTTGCTGGCCAAGCCGGGCAAGGCCAAGGCGGAGGCTGAAGCCGATGCCGAGCTGGAAGGCTAAGAGCCTGGTTTGATGCGCCCGCGTACCGCGCTGGACAGTCCGGCAGCGATCCGTCGCTCCGCGATGGACCTGCTGGCGCGGCGTGAGCACAGCTACAGCGAGTTGTTGCGCAAGCTGCGCCAGCGAGGTGCGGCAACCGATGCGGCAGAGATTGAGCTGGACCGTCTGGTCGAAGATGGCCTGCTCAGCGATGCGCGTTTCTGTGAAGCCTATCTGTATGCTCGCAGCCAGCGCGGCTACGGGCCTGCTCGTCTGAAAGAAGAGCTGCGCCAGCGCGGTGTGGCCGAGGCGCTGGTTGAACGGACCCTTGCAGAGTTTGATCAGGACTGGACGGCACTGGCTCGGCGGGTGTTTGCCAAGCGCTTTCCGGAAGGCCGGGCGTCAGACCCGGCCGAGCGCAGCAAACAGCTTCGGTTTATGCAGTACCGGGGCTTTGGTAGTTTTCAGGCTGATTGACGAAGTCGATCAGTGTCCTCAGACCTCCCTGGTCTCGTTCGTTGAAGTCAAAGCACAGACGGGTAAGCTCGCCCAGCTCCGGCTCATCGCTCTCCTGATCGCAGACACCCTGCTGCACAAAACCGCCTGATTTGCAGATATGGCCGAACCGGTCGTCCAGTTGGGCGAGTGCCTGCGCGGTCAGTGGTCGGTTCAGGCGCAGCATGTACTGGTCGTCTACACGTCGAGACGAGTGATAGTTGCTGTAGAAGTCGAGCACCACCTGCATTGCCTGTGCGGGGGATGAACAGGGTGTCAGCAGGTTGATGTCGTCAGGCTTGATGTAGTGATTGTCGATCAGCTGGCTGCGAACGAACTGTAAAAAGGCCTGCCAGTACTGCCCGTCAGGCTGGTCCAGCAGGATGATGGGCACCATCGGGCTCTTGCCGGTCTGCACCAGCGTCAGCACCTCGAGCGCTTCATCCAGTGTGCCGAATCCGCCTGGACAGAGAATCAGCGCGTCCGCTTCCTTGACGAAGAACAGCTTGCGCAGGAAGAAGAACCCGAATGACAGGTCGTGGCTGGTACCATGCACTATGTTATTGGAGCGTTGCTCGAAGGGCAGGGTGATATTGAAGCCCAGGCTGTGATCCAGGCCGGCGCCCTCGTGGGTGGCGGTCATGATGCCGCCGCCGGCACCGGTGATGGCCATGTAATCGTTGGCGGCTAGCTCTTCGCCCATGGCTCTGGCAAGCGCATACAGGGGATGATCAATCGGGGTTCGCGCCGAGCCGAAAACGGTTACCTTGCGGCGACGCTTGAAGATTTCCATGCGCGAAAAGGCCTGCTCCATTTCGCGAATGGTGTGCAGCATGATCTTCGCGTCCCAGCGGTTACGATCCGCCTGGGCCATGCGAATCACGTCGAGCAGCATGTCCCGGTAGAGCGGTGCGTTTTCGCTTTCGGCGGCGCAGAGTTGAATGAGTTCGTCGACCTTGGCCGGGATCTCGCTGCTGCCGGTTTGCCAGTGACGGCTGAGATAGTCCGCCGGGTCGTTGTCTTGCATCGGGCGGGGCCTCACAGGGTCTGGCAGTGGTCGGCAATAAAGCTCTGGGTCAGCACCGGTTGGGCACTCTCCTTGAGCACGAAGTGATAGGTCAGCGTTGCGCCCATGTCGAGCAGACGGCGAAAACGCAGGTCTGTGCAGACGCTCGATTGCAGCTGGCTACGGATAAGCAGCGGGTCTTCCTGCATGCGCTGGGCGTATTCCGGGTCTACCGCCAGACGGTTGATCAGTTCATCGCCCTTGGCGCTGAAGCCCAAGTCGGTGATGTTGCTGTTGATTTCTCGCGGGGTGTTTTCGCTGCTCTGGGCGGCAACCTGTTGCAGGGTTTCCGTCAGGCGAATATCACGCAGCGAGGCTGCCTGAATGGGGGCCGCCAGGCTGGTGGCGAGAAGCAGGGGTAACCAGCGCATTATATTTCTCCAGATCAGATCATCTTGGTGCTGCGACTTCCCTTTCAGACCACGACCCCGGCAACTGGTTCGCAGCGGTTAGCGCGCGGCATGTGCGTCCTTCGACGGCAGCGAATCGGGTAGAATGCTGGCATTGTGATGCAGTAGCTGTCCAGCCTGAGGAAATGAGGATGTCGGAAAAGCCCGGCCATGCGGTCAATCGTCTGCGCGATGAGGCGGTGGCGCGATCCACCCGCCCATTCAAGGCCCGCGGGGCTCGGGTGCAGCGTTGCCCAGGCTGCCAGCTGGCGCGCTGGGCATGTATCTGTGCCGAGCGTCCGCAGCTGGATTGCGCCATCAGCTTCTGTCTGATCATGCATGCCTATGAGCCGCTCAAGCCGACCAACACCGGCCGCCTGATTGCGGACTGCCTGCCGGACACCCATGCCTTTGAGTGGGCGCGGACGGAGGTTGATCCCGCGTTGCTGGCCTTGCTGGCCGACCCGCAGTATCAGCCCTATGTGGTCTTCCCCGGCGAATATGCGCAGCCGGGCCAGCAGGTCTGCGCCGCAATTGAGCCTGAGCCTGGCCGTCGCCCGTTGCTGATCATTCTGGATGCGACCTGGACCCAGGCGCGCAAGATGTTTCGCAAGAGCCCTTATTTGGCCGATCTGCCGATACTGAGTCTGCACACTGAGCGGCTGTCGCGCTACCGGCTGCGTCGTTCCAGCCGCGACGATCATCTATGCACCGTCGAAGTAGCTGCCGCCTGTCTGGCGTTGGCCGCAGAGGAGGTTGCCGCCCGTCAGCTCGATGACTATTTCGATCTGTTCAGCCGGGGCTATATGGATTCCTGCCGCCGCCGGCCTCAGTGATGGCCGGCGGGTTCCTGCTGCACCGCCACGGTCGCCTGCCTGCGTCGATCCAGGTAGATCGGCACCAGCTGGGCGGTGAGCATGCCCGCCAGCATCAATGCGCAACCCAGCAGCCCGCGGGGAGTCAGGGTTTCTCCCAAGATCAGCCAGCCGGCGAGGGCGGCGAACACCGCTTCCAGACTCAGGATAATGGCCGCGTGCGAAGTGATCGCATCCTTTTGTGCGACGACTTGCAGGGTAAACGCCACACCAACGGCGAGAATACCGCCATAGAGGATGGCCGGCAGGGCGTCATGGATGGCCGCAAAGCTGATGGGCTCAAAAACCAGCGCCAGGCTCAGGCTGACGACTGCGCAAACCAGAAACTGGATAAACGACACCAGAATGGGGTCGTAGCGGCTGGCCAGAGCGCCGACCAGCAGCACATGCACGGCCCAGAAGCAAGCCCCGACCAGTTGCAGCCAGTCACCGGGGGCAACGGTAAATTCGGCGGTCACGCTCAGCAGCATCATCCCGACCAGAGCCATCACGGCGCCGGCCCAGGTGCCGCGGTGGGTGCGCATGCCGATAAACAGACCAAACACCGGGACCAGAATAACGTACAGTCCGGTGATGAATCCCGAGTTGGTCACGGTGGTGAACATCAGACCAATCTGCTGCAGGTTGATACCCAGCGTCAGTACCGCGCCCAGCGCAATACTGCCCAGCAGCATCGGTTTGCTCAGTCGTTCGGGGGTGTCGGGTTTGGCGGGCTTGCGCAACAGCCAGATCAGCGGCATTACGGTTACGGCACCGAGCAGAAAACGCAGGCCGGTGTAAAGGAAGGGACCAATATGATCCATGCCCAGGCGCTGGGCCACAAAGGTACTACCCCAGATCAGGGCAGTGATCAGCATCAGGACATCGGCACGGTAATGGCGCAGGTTCATGCTATCAAGCTCGGCAGACAAAACCGCCATTATCCCCGCGACCGCGGAACTGCTGCCAGATACAGCTGCCTGCGCAGACTGTACCGGTACAACATGGCATTGACTGAAACGCCTGTGACTGGCAGTCTCAGCGTGCTTGTCTCAGCCAATAACAAAAATGACTGCCAGGACGCCTAGCATGGGTCTCACCTATGACATCTTGATTGCCGATGATCACCCCCTGTTTCGCAGTGCGCTGCGTCAGGCCCTTCGCGATGGGCTGGGCGAGACCGTCAGCCTGAGCGAGGTAGGCAGCATCAGCGAGCTGCAACAGCGTCTGGCCGAACGAGCCGACTGGGATCTTGTACTGCTGGACCTCAACATGCCCGGCGCCTACGGCTTCTCCGGGCTGGCTCAGATGCGTGGCCAGTATCCGCAAATTCCTGTGATCCTCATTTCAGCCCAGGAAGAACCGACGATTGCGCGCCGTGCGCGTGATTTCGGTGCCAGCGGGTTTATCCCCAAGTCCGCCAGTCTCGAAGCCATCCAGGCTGCGGTGCAGTCTGTGCTCGATGGCAGCGTGTGCTGGCCGCCGGGTATCGACAATCCGCCCGGCATGAGCGACGAGCAGCAGCAGATCAGCGAGCGGGTCGCCAGCCTCACCCCGCAACAGTTTCGCGTGCTGACCATGGTCTGTGATGGCCTGCTGAACAAGCAGATCGCCTACGAGCTGGACGTGTCCGAGGCCACCGTCAAGGCCCACGTCACCGCCATCTTCCGCAAACTCAACGTCCGTACCCGCACCCAGGCTGCGCTTGTGCTGCAGCAGATGGAACTGGCCAGCTAGAGCGTCGCCGAATGCCGGCTACGACGGAAGTCGGCTGGGCAAAGCCGTTTGGCACTGTCAGACTGAAGGTTGTGACACTGTTGCGGGTTGAGCGCGCCTCATGATGCTTTCCGGTGGGCTGGTAGCCTTCATATTTCTGCTGTACATGGCCTTGCTGTTCGTCATTGCCTTTTGGGGTGATCGCAACGCGAGTGTGCTCAAGCCGCGCCTGAGGGTCTGGGTCTACAGCCTGTCGCTGGCCGTCTGGTGTACCAGCTGGACCTTTTTTGGTTCGGTCGGCATGGCGACCGACCAGCTCTGGGGCTTTTTGCCCATCTACCTGGGGCCGTTGCTGCTGTTTCTGTTTGGCTGGCGCCTTTATGCGCGCATGATTGCGATCAGCAAGCAGGAAAATATTACCTCCATCGCCGATTTTATCGCCTCGCGCTACGGCAAGTCGCAAAGCCTGGGTGTTGTCGTCTCGCTGCTGTGCCTGGTTGCCGTGCTGCCGTATATCGCGCTGCAACTCAAGGGGATCGTGCTGGGCTACAGCCTGCTTACCGGCGGCGGAACCGAAGCGGCAACGCCATTGAATGCGTTCGGCGCGGAAGATACCGCGCTGGCCGTCACCCTGGTTCTGGCATTGTTTACCGTGCTGTTCGGGACCCGCAGCCTGGATGTGACGGAGCACCACCGAGGCATGATGCTGGCGATTGCCTTTGAGGCGCTGGTCAAGCTGCTGGCGTTTCTGGCGGTCGGGCTGTTTGTGGTGTTCGGGCTGTTCGGCGGCGCAGCAGACCTGATAACTCAGGCGCGCGCCGAGCCGGTGCTGGAGAGCTACTGGCAGCGCGATACGCCGGTCATCGGCATTCTGCTGCAAACCTCCATCGCGATTTTCGCCTTCATCTGCCTGCCCCGACAGTTCCAGGTCGCTGTGGTGGAAAACAGCGAGCCGGGTGATCTGCGTCTGGCACGCTGGGTTTTTCCGGTTTACCTGCTGCTGGCCGGCCTCTTTGTGGTGCCCATCGCTTTGGCTGGTCAGATGCTGCTTGGCGACGGCATGTCGCCCGATTCCTACGTCATCAGTCTGCCGTTACTACAGGGCAATCCGGTGTTGGCCATGGCTGCCTTCCTGGGTGGTGCCTCGGCGGCATCCGGCATGGTGATCGTGGCGGCGATCGCGCTCAGCACCATGGTCTCGAACGATGTGGTATTGCCGATCCTGTTGCGCAACCGCGTCGGCGCCGAGCATTCCTACGAGCGTTTTCGTGGCTGGTTGCTGAACGTCCGGCGCACCAGCATTCTGATTATTCTGCTGCTGGCCTATGTGGTTTACCGCTTGATCGGCAGCGAGACCAGTCTGGCCAGCATCGGCCAGGTCGCGTTTGCCGCTATCGGCCAGTTGGCGCCGGCGATGTTTGGCGCGCTGTTCTGGAAGCAGGCCAACCGCACCGGCGTGCTGGCGGGGCTGCTGGTCGGGATCGTGCTGTGGCTGTATCTGCTGGTGTTGCCGCTGGTTGGGGCCGGCTTGCATTGGCATACCGACCAGCTGCCGATGATCGAAGTGGTGCGGACCGCCGCCGCGAGCTGGGGCGTGGATGCGCTGACGCTGGCCAGCGTGGTGTCACTGGTATGCAACTTCCTGGTCTTCGTTGCCGGCTCGCTGTTTAGCCGGACGCGTGTGCTGGAACACTGGCAGGCCAGCCGCTTTGTCAGCCAGGACAGCGAGCCCTGGATTGACGGGCCCGGCAAGGTGCTGCTGCGGGTGCGGGTCGACGACCTGCTGGAGCTGGCCTCGCGTTTTGTTGGGGAGGAGCGCGCCGAGGCGGCCTTCAATCATTATGCCCAGCGCCAGGGTGGCAGCCTGCATGGCAGCCAGACTGCACACTCCGGCTGGATTACCCTGACCGAGCGCCTGCTGGCCGGCGTACTGGGCGCTTCGTCGGCGCGGCAGGTGGTGAAGGCAGCGATTGAAGGGCGCGACATGCAGTTTGACGATGTGGTGCGCATCGTTGATGAAGCCTCCGAGGTGCTGCAGTTCAACCGGGGCCTGCTGCAGGGCGCGATCGAGAACATCAGTCAGGGGATCAGCGTGGTTGATAAATCCCTGCGGCTGGTGGCCTGGAATCGCCGTTATCTGGAAATGTTCCAGTATCCGGAAGGGTTGATTGCCATCGGTCGTCCGATTGCCGACATCATTCTGCACAATGCCCGGCGCGGGTTGTGCGGGCCCGGTGACCCGCAACTGCACGTCGACAAGCGCATCGCCTGGATGCAGCAGGGTACGCCGCATCGCTCCGAACGCATGTTCCCTGACGGCAGCGTCATCGAGATCATCGGCAACCCGATGCCCGGTGGCGGCTTCGTCATGAGCTTCACCGACATCTCCGCCTTCCGCGAAGCCGAGCGGGCGTTGCAGGAAGCGAACGAGAGTCTGGAGCGGCGGGTGGACGAGCGCACCCGCGAGCTGTCCCAGCTCAACCAGGCACTGCTGCAGGCGCAGGCCCAGACCGAGCGGGCCAGTCAGTCCAAGAGTCGATTCCTGACTGCCGTCAGCCATGACCTGATGCAGCCGCTCAATGCCGCGCGTCTGTTCTCCGCCTCGCTGGCCCATCAGTCCGACATGCCGCCGGAGGTGGAAGAGCTGGTGCGCCATCTGGACAGCTCGCTGGCGTCCGCCGAGGAGCTGATTTCCGATCTGCTCGATATTTCCCGTCTCGAAGCCGGGCGCATCGTGCCGGAGCTGGGTGATTTTGCCCTCAGTGAGCTGTTTGACCCGCTGCGCATCGAGTTCAGCGCGCTGGCGGTCGAGCAGGGTATTGATCTGCGCATTCACAGCAGCCGGCTGCGGGTGCGCAGCGACATGCGCCTGCTGCGCCGGGTGCTGCAGAACTTCCTGACCAACGCCTTCCGCTATGCCAGTGCTGCGCGGGTGGTGCTGGGTGTGCGCCATCTGCACGGCGCGGTACGGATTGAGGTCTGGGATCAGGGGCCGGGCATCCCGCAGGATAAATTGCAGCTGATCTTTGAAGAGTTTCAGCGACTCGACAGTCACCGCACTCAGGCCGAAAAGGGGCTGGGCCTGGGGTTGGCCATTGCCGACGGTCTGTGCCGGGTACTCGGGCACGAGCTGAGCGTGCGTTCCTGGCCGGGGCACGGCAGTGTGTTCAGCGTTACCGTGCCGCTGGCGAGCATGCCGCGGGCAGTGCGCAGTCGGACGGCCAAGCCCGAGCTGCCACCGCAGTTCGACGGCGCGCCGGTACTGTGTATCGACAATGAGAGCAGCATTCTGGCCGGCATGCAGAGCCTGCTCGGGCGCTGGCAGTGCCGCGTCGCAGTCGCGCGCGACCGGCAGGAAGTTCGGCAATTGCTCGATCAGGGCTTCGTCCCGGAGCTGGTGCTGGTTGATTACCACCTCGATGATGGCGATACCGGCACTCAGCTGATGCTGTGGCTGCGTGACTTGCTTGATGCCGACTTGCCGGGGGTAGTGATCAGTGCCGATGGCCGTCAGGATGTGCTCAGTGAAATCTCGCTGGCAGGCCTGTCGTATCTGCCCAAGCCGGTCAAGCCGGCGGCGCTGCGGGCGCTGATCAGCAGGCACATTGCACTTGCCTAGCATGCGACCGTAACAGTTTGCCGGATGTTGTTTTCTAGCTGTATCTGTCCTGTCGCCCGGCGGCGGGCTAGGCTGCACATCTATATATTCTGATACTGCCCGGCCCGTCTTTACGCCCATGTCTGCCAAAACCAGTGCGCTGCTCTGCGGCGCGCGCGATACCGTTCCCATGCTGATCGGCGCGACGCCGTTCGGTGTCATTTTCGGCACGCTGGCTGTTGCCAGCGGCCTCTCGCTGCCTGCCACCCTGCTGATGTCGGCGCTGGTCTTCGCCGGCTCAGCCCAGTTTATTGCCGTGAGCCTGATCGCCAGCGGCGCCGGGCTGGTTGTGCTGCTGCTGACGACCTTTATCGTCAATCTGCGGCACATGCTCTACAGCGCCAGCCTGATGAGCCATGTCAGCCACCTGTCACAGCGCTGGAAGATTCCGCTGGCGTTCTGGTTGACCGACGAGAGTTTTGCCGTGGTCCAGCGGCACTATCTGGATCCGCAGATCCCGCTGGAGAACAAGCACTGGTACTACCTCGGCTCGTGTCTGGCGATGTACAGCAACTGGTTCCTGTGCACGCTGGTGGGGGCTTTGCTGGGCAACGCGCTGCCCGGTATGGCCGGCTGGGGCCTGGACTTTGCCATGGTCGCGACCTTCACCGGGATCGTTGTGCCGCTGCTGCGCACCCGGCCCATGCTGCTGGCCGCCGTCGTGGCAGGGTTGGTGGCGCTGGTTGCCTGCGATCTGCCGTGGAAGCTGGGCTTGATGCTGGCAGCGCTTTGCGGCGTCAGCGCCGGCGTGCTGGCCGAACGCTGGAGCGCGGCAGCCTCCGTACGGGAGGTGGGCAATGAGTCAGTTTGAAGCGGTACTGCTGCTGGGCATGGGCGTGATCACCTTCGCCATTCGCTACACCCTGTTTGCGGTGGGTCATCGGGTGCGCTTCAGCCCGCTGGTGCAGCAGGCGCTCGGCTATGTGCCGGTCGCGGTCCTGACGGCGATCATTGTTCCGGCTGTCGTCATGCCCGACGGCAACAGCCTGCAGCTGACGCTGGATAACGCCTACCTGGTCGGTGGCGTGGTCGCCGTGCTGATTGCCGCGTTCAGTCGCAACCTGCTGCTGACCATCTTCGGCAGCATGCTGGTGTTCTTCCTCTGGCGCTGGTGGCTGGCGGGCTGATTACCACAGCGAGGCGCGACGGCTGCTGAGGGCGACCAGCATCAGCGCCAGCGCGGCGCAGGAAATGATGCTGGCAAAGCCCAGCACCGTCGGCGCGAAGCCGATCATGTCGCTGACAAAGCCAACGCCCAGCACCACCGACGCCATGGTCAGGTAGGCCATCAGGTAAAACGCCGAGTTGATCCCGCCGCGCTGATCGGCCGGTGCGCTGTTGCTGATCGAGGCAATACCCACCACGCCGGTCGCGCCCGCGCCGCTGGCCGTTGCCAGTGTGGCGAGGGTAAACATCCAGGGCGAGCTGTAGACCACGGCCGCAGCCATCACGCCGAGACCGATGATCAGTGTGGACGGGCCAACCAGCAGCAGGCGATCCAGTGGCTGACGCTTGCAGGCAAACTGGCTTACCCCGGCCATCAGTTGCCAGCCGGCGGCGAACAGGCCGGCCTTGGTGCGATCATCGATGCCGACCAGCTTGGTCGCCAGTGAGGGGCCGAGCGAGGCATACAGGCTGCCGGTGGACCAGGCCAGACAGATCGCCGCGGCAGCGAAGATAAACGCTCCGAGCATCTCCCGCGGCACCTTGATAGTGGTCGGCCGCCAGGCGCGCCACCGAAAGTCCGGGTGGCGCTGGCCGATATCGGCCGGCCAGGGGGCGAGCAGCAGCAGGGCGACCGTCAGGCCACCAAGGGCCAGGGTTACCGCAAACGGCCAGGTCAGCGCTGCATCGCCCAGCCCGAGCATCAGCGAGCTGACGGTCGGGCCGGCAAAGGCGCCAAGGGTAAAGAACAGCGCCGACAGGGTGGCGGCGCGGGTCCAGTTGCCGTCCGGTTCCAGTTCGACCAGTGCCGCCGAGGAGGCGCCGGTCACGATCCCGGTGCCGATACCGGTCAGCACCCGGGCGATACCCAGCCCATAGATATCGCGCGCCAGGATAAACATTACCGCACCGGCCAGAATGAACAGCAGCCCCGGCACCATCATCTGGCGACGACCAATCTTGTCCGACAGTGAGCCCAGGGTTAGCAGGGTGGTCACCACCCCGAGGACATAGATCGAGAAGACAGCGGTCAGCGCCGTGGAGGAAAAGCCCATCTTTGCCTGCCAGACGGCGTACAGCGGGGTGGGCACGTTGCTCGCGAAGATGGTGGTGAAAATCGCCATCAGGGCAGCGATCATCGCCACACGGCGACTCGACGCGGCGCTGCTGGCTGGCGATTGACCTGACATGTTCACGCTCCCCCGGGGACAAAGAGCGAGATTATCGCAAACTCAGCGCCCCAGCGGACAGCCAGTGCGGCCATCACCGTTGCTGATGGGGTGCCGGTTCGGTGAGTGAGCGCGACAACTCCGCAATCGACAGCGGCGTTCTGGCGTCCAGTGCCCGCTCTGCCATCAGGCGCAGCGCCGCCGCATCCGGTCGCCGCTGCGGCCATTGCTCCACCTCGCTGATCAACGCAGTCTCGCCGGTGGCGGGGTCCACGGTGGCCAGGGCAAAGCGGAACGGATGGTAGCCACTCATGCCAAGGCGCAGATCGGTCGCCACCCACTGCCCGTCAATCAGGTCGTAGCGCAGGCGGTCACCGGTAAACCAGCGCAGACGCTGGTCCTGCGGTGATTCGAGCAGTGCCTGTCGGGCCTCGCTGGCGCGGGTCGGCAGCTTGATCAGGGTCAGCGGTTCATGGTCCAGCCAGCCGACCAGCCCTTCGTAGTAGTTGTCGCCGTCGACCGCCATAACCCGCCAGAGCAGGGTGTTGAATGGGGTCGGCGTACTGAAGGTCGCCTGGGGCTGGATACCCTGCTGTGCCAGTGCGGCTTGCAGGTGATGGTCGGCCATCTGCTTGCCGATCAGCGTGCTGCCGAGATACAACGAACTGAGCAGCAGCCCGGCGTATTGCCAGCGCAGGCCGCTGCGGCCCAGCCCGATCACCAGCCCTGCCAGCATCGCCAGCAGCAAGGGCAGGGTGTAGAGCGGGTCAATGATGAAAATACTGGAAATCGCCACCGGCGGCATCGGCAGCGGCCAGAACAGCTGGGTACCGTAGGTGGTGAAACTGTCGAGTAGCGGATGGGTGCAGAGCACCAAAGCCAGGGTGGCGAACAGCCTGCCGCTGCTGTAGCCCGCGTCCGGCCAGCGTTTGCGTATCAGCCAGGTGAGCAGCGCGGCGAGTGTTGCCAGCACGAACAGGGAGTGGCTGAACCCGCGATGGTAGGTCATGTCGGCGACCGCATCGCCGTAGTCGATCAGCACGTCCAGATCGGGCACCGTACCCAGTGCTGCGCCGTAGATCAGCGCCTTGCGGCCCTGCCAGCGGCCGAGCATTGCGCCCTGGATCGAGGCGCCGAGAACGATCTGGGTAACTGAATCCATGGAAAGACTCCGCAGGGTGAGATGCACAGCCTACTGCATCTCGTTGCCCCGCGCAGTCCTGTCACGTTTCCCGATTTTTCAGCTCAGGTCGTGCTGACGATCCAGCTCGATGCACTGATCCAGCAATTCCAGGTAGGCCTTGCGGCTCTTGACCTTGGTCTGGCGGAAGGCAGTCATATTCAGCGCAGCCAGCTCCCGGGCCTTGGCCATGGCTGCCGCTTCCAGCTCCTCGGCCGCGACCACCTTGTCGAGGAAGCCGGCAATGACGGCTTCTTCCGGGCTGAACATTTCGGCGTTGATCACCGCACGGCCAAAGGCGGCTGGCGTCAGGCGGGCACGCGCCAGTTCGATGCCGGCGTGGTGCATGGTCATGCCGATGGCGGTTTCGTTCAGGCCAATCTTGAACGGACCCTCAACGCCCAGTCGGTAATCGGACGACAGCAGCAGGAACGCGCCCTTGGCAATTGCGTGGCCGGTGCACACGGCAACAATCGGGAAGGGGTGAGACAGCATGCGGCGTGACAGGGTTGAACCGGACGCCACCAGCGCCTTGGCCGCATCCGGGCCAGAGGTCATGACTTTCAGATCGTAGCCGCCGGAGAAAATGCCCGGCTTGCCGCTCAGCACCACCACGGCGCGGTCCTTTTCCGCCTGATCCAGCGCAGCGTTAATCGCAGCGATCATGTCGGGCGACAGGGCGTTGACCTTGCCATTATCCAGGCTCAGGTGGGCAACGCCGTCAGCGAAACGATAGGAGACCAGCTCGCTCATCAGAAAGTCCTCACATAGAAAGTCATACGGCATCAGCGCCGCAGCATTAAAGCAGGCAGTTTACCAACTAATTCATGACTGGCGAGTCCGCCAAAGCCGGAGTCACGAGTGGTTGAAAACAATGGAAAAAGGGTTTGCCAAAGCGCCCGCGTTTCGATACATTAGCGCGCCTCGGTAGCAGGGTAACCCGCACGCCGAGATCCGGAGAGGTGTCCGAGTGGCTGAAGGAGCACGCCTGGAAAGTGTGTATACGTTAATAGCGTATCGAGGGTTCGAATCCCTCTCTCTCCGCCAGACAAACGAAAAAGCCCCAGCGCAAGCTGGGGCTTTTTCGTTTGTGCGGTGAACAGACGGACGAGAACCCTCACGGTTCGACCGGAGCCAGCAACGCTGGCGCAGGAACGTCGGAGCGCAGCGACGACGGCCCGAGGCTGGTTCAGCCGAGGGCGAGGCGCAAAGCGCCGAGTAATCCCCCCCTACCAGACAACGAAGGACCTTGGCGCAAGCTGGGGCTTTTTCGTTTGTGCGGTGAACAGACGGACGAGAACCCTCACGGTTCGACCGGAGCCAGCACCGCTGGCGCAGGAACGTCGGAGCGCAGCGACGACGGCCCGAGGCTGGTTCAGCCGAGGGCGAGGCGCAAAGCGCTGAATAATCCATCTGTCTCAGCCAGCCAAGCAACGACCTAGAACCCTGAGAGCTCAGCTTGTTCGCCGGTACCACCTGACAGGCGAGGCGAGCAATCTCAAACCCGCCATCCTCCGCAGCGCCGAAATTCCCGCCTGCATACTCGGTAATCAATCCAGTCAACGCAGATTTCGTTGCATCGAGTGCGTTGCGAGTCGCAGTGCACGCATGTCTGCATCAATATGTTGTTTTCCGTCCCGTCCCGCTGCTGCCGCTCCCACTCCCGAGCCTCGGAGCGCCATAAACCGCTGCATGTCCTGTAACTCCGGATTTGTAATACTCCTCACGAAATGATTTGTATCAACTAAGGTTTGTCTTGGTGGTGATACGTTCAAGCACATCGCCATGCAGATGGCTGACTGTTTCACAGGTTTTGTAGATGGAGTTGCCCTTGCCTGTGCGTCTTTGCAGGGGTGAACACGGATAAGGCTTCATTCCTCTGGAGGTGTCCAATGGACAGCGCACCTGATCGTGAGAAAGGCAAGGGCCAGGATATGGCCTCCCGCTTCCCTACTGCGTATTCGATTCTGTTCCTGCTGATCATTCTGATGGCCGGTCTCACCTGGATCATGCCGGCGGGCAAGTTTGACCGCGAGATGAACGAGGCGGTGGGACGCGAGGTGGCGGTTGCCGGGACTTACCATGAAGTTGAGCCGAATCCGCAGGGCATCGTCGAGGTGATGCTGGCGCCCGGCGCGGGTTTCTATGATCCGGACAGTTATGCGGCCAACGCGATTGATGTGGCGCTGTTCGTGCTGTTTCTGGGCGGCTTTCTCGGTGTGGTGAACGCCACGGGTGCCATTGATACGGGCATCCGGTCGGCGATGGTGCATCTGAAGGGTCACGAGATCTGGATGATTCCGATACTCATGAGCCTGTTTGCCATCGGTGGCACGACCTATGGCATGGCTGAGGAGACGCTGGCGTTCTATGCTTTGCTGATACCCGTGATGATGGCGGCGGGGTATGACTCGGTTACCGGTGTGGCGATCATTCTGATCGGGGCCGGCATTGGTGTGCTTGGCTCGACAATCAACCCCTTCGCGACGGTGATTGCGGCCAATGCGGCGGGTATTCCGTTTACTGACGGGATTATTCCCCGGTTTGTGATTCTGCTGGGCGGGCTGGTGATCTGCATCGCCTACGTGATGGTGTATGCCCATCGCGTTAAACAGGACCCGTCCAGGTCGGCGGTGGCCAAGCAGCTTGAGGAGCACAAGGCCTTTTTCCTCAAGCGTCAGGCGGCTGAGGAGCATAGTGATCACCTGACCGGCATTCAGTCGGTGGTGCTGGTGCTGTTTGCACTGACCTTCGCGGTGATGATCTGGGGCGTTTCATCCCAGGGCTGGTGGATGGCGCAGATGGGCGCGCTGTTCCTCGGGTCTGCAATCGTGATCGGCGTGATTGCACGTCTGGGCGAGAAGGGTCTGACCAGTCACTTTGTCGACGGTGCCAGAGAGTTGCTGGGTGTGGCACTGGTTGTCGGGTTGGCGCGCGGGATTGTGGTGATCATGGAAAACGGCCTGATCGCAGACACCATGCTGCACAGCGCAGCACAGGCGCTGGACGGCATGGGCGGCTTGGCCTTTATCAATCTGATGTTCTGGATCGAGGCGGCGATGAGTTTTCTGGTGCCGTCATCTTCGGGGCTGGCTGTGCTCTCCATGCCGATTCTCGCCCCTCTGGCTGATTTCGCCGGGGTCGGACGTGACCTTGTGGTCACTGCCTATCAGTCGGCCAACGGTCTGGTGAACTTCATCAACCCGACCTTTGCGGTGGTGGTTGGCGGGCTGGCCATCGGCCGGGTGTCCTACGACCGCTGGCTGGCTTTCGTCTGGCCGCTGCTGGTTATTCTGGTGCTGTTCATCACTGCCGTTCTGAGTATTTCCGTTCTGCTGTGAGCGTTTGGCCAATGCAATAGGGAGAAAGGATATGTCTGTTCAAGAGCTGGGCGTTCACTCCGAAACAGGGCGGTTGCGTCAGGTGGTTGTTTGCCGGCCGGGGCTGGCGCATCGGCGTCTGACCCCCGGCAATTGCCAGGAGTTGCTGTTTGATGACGTCTTTTGGGTGAAGCAGGCGCAGAAGGATCACGATGTATTTACCCAGCTGATGCGCGACGAGGGCGTGGAGGTGCTGGACGTCAACACCCTGCTGGCCGAAACCCTCGATAACGCCGAGGCGCGCAGCTGGGTACTCGACCACCGGATTACGGCGGATCAGGTCGGGGTAGGCGCAAAATCCGAACTGGTCAGCTGGATGACAGAGATTCCGAGTGAGCTGCTGGCCAGGCATCTGCTTGGCGGCCTGACCGTTGAGGAGCTGCCCTTTGAGCCTGCGGGGCTGTTCGGCAGTTACATCGGCCATCACGGATTTGTGTTGCCGCCACTGCCGAATGCGCTCTTTACCCGGGACAACAGCGCCTGGATCTACGACGGCGTGGTGGTCAACCCGATGTTCTGGAATGCCCGCCGCCCTGAGACGCTGCTGAATACGGCGATTTACAAGTTCCACCCGAACTTTGCCGGTCGTACCAAGATTCACTGGGGCGACCCGACGGTCGATCACGGGCTGGCGACCCTCGAAGGGGGCGATATCATGCCGGTTGGCAACAAGACTGTGTTGGTCGGAATGGGGGAGCGTTCCTCGCCCCAGGCCGTCGGCCAGCTGGCGCAGGCCCTGTTTGCCGGGGAGGTGGTCGAGCGGGTGCTGGCGTTTCGCATCCCCAAATCCCGCTCGGCCATGCACCTGGATACCGTGTTTACCCTGTGCGGCGGCGACGTGGTGACCACCTTCAAAGAAGTGGCGGATGAGCTGGTGTGTTACGACATTCGCCCGGGAGACGCCCTGGGGGCGCTGGATTTTCGTATGGATCCGCGTCCGATCTTCGAGATCGTGGCCGAGGTGCTTGGCTTCAGCAAGCTGCATGTCGTGCCCACCGGTGGTGACACCGAGGAGGAGCGAGCCCGTGAGCAATGGAACGATGGCAATAACGTGGTGGCGCTTCGCCCCGGCGTGGTCATCGCCTATGACCGCAATGACGATACCAACGCCGAACTGAAGGCAGCCGGCATCGAGGTGCTGGAGATTCCGGGGGCCGAACTGGGGCGCGGTCGGGGTGGCGGCCACTGCATGAGCTGCCCAACGGCGCGCGACCCGGTTTGAACAGGACAGGAGACCACAGACCATGGCATTCAATCTGA
This sequence comes from Halopseudomonas sp. L-58, assembly GCF_056859475.1. NCBI lineage: Bacteria > Pseudomonadati > Pseudomonadota > Gammaproteobacteria > Pseudomonadales > Pseudomonadaceae > Halopseudomonas > Halopseudomonas sp. L-58. The sequence goes on along the minus strand of NZ_JBSXON010000071.1, from coordinate 37,027 downwards.
AAAATCGCAGCTTTCTGACGCTGCGCGACTACACGCCGAAAGAAATCGCCTTTCTGCTCAAACTGGCGGCCGACCTCAAGGCGGCAAAGTACGCCGGCACCGAACGCCCGGTTCTGCAGGGCAAGGATATTGCGCTTATTTTCGAGAAAAGCTCCACCCGAACCCGTGTCGGTTTTGAAGTGGCCGCCTACGATCAGGGCGCCAGAGTGACCTACCTTGGGCCGTCCGGGAACCATATCGGCCACAAGGAAACGGTCAAGGACACCGCGCGCGTGCTCGGTCGAGTCTACGACGCCATCGAATACCGGGGTTTTGGTCAGGAGGTGGTGGAGACGCTGGCCGCCTATGCCGGCGTGCCGGTGTATAACGGGCTGACTGACGAGTTTCACCCGACCCAGATTCTGGCTGACTTTCTGACCATGCAGGAGCATGTCGACAAGCCGTTGCATCAGGTTGCCTATGCCTTTCTCGGTGACGCGGGCAACAACATGGGCGACAGCCTGCTGATCGGTGGCGCCAAGATGGGGATGGATGTGCGTCTCTGCGCCCCGCGTGCCTGCTGGCCGGAGGAGAGCATTCAGCGTGAGGCCCGGGAGATAGCGGAGCAGACAGGCGCGCGGGTGACCCTGACCGAAAGCGTGGACGAGGCGGTGCGGGGTGTGGATTTTGTCTATACCGATGTCTGGGTCTCCATGGGCGAAGCCAAGGAGAAGTGGGCAGAGCGTATCAAGCTGCTCAAGCCCTATCAGGTCACCCGCGAGGTGATGGAGAAGACCGGTAATCCGCGCGCCTGCTTTATGCATTGTCTGCCTGCCTTTCACAACGCGGAAACCACTGTCGGGGCTGAAATCCAGCGCGAATTCGGCCTCGATTGCATGGAGGTGACAGAGGAGGTGTTCGAGAGCCCGGCATCCATCGTGTTCGATCAGGCGGAAAACCGCATGCACACCATCAAGGCGGTTCTGGTCGCCACCCTCGGAGGCTAGCATGCTGATCGTCGTCGCCCTGGGTGGCAATGCCCTGCTCAAGCGCGGGGAGGCCATGACTGCCGAAACTCAGCGGGCCAATGTGAGCACGGCTGCTGCCGCGCTGGCGGAACTGGTCAGTGAGGGGCATCAACTGGTGATTACCCATGGCAATGGGCCGCAGGTTGGCCTGCTGGCCCTGCAGGGCGCAGCCTACCGCCCCGATGGTGCCGACCCGCTGGATGTGCTGGGCGCCGAGACCGAAGGCATGATCGGCTACATGATCGAGCAGGAGCTGGAAAATGCCATCGACCATCAGAAGCCGGTCGCGACGCTGCTGACCCAGGTGGTGGTGGATCTGGCTGACCCGGCATTTCAAAAGCCTACCAAGTTTGTCGGGCCGGTATACGACAAAGCCGAGGCCGAGCGCAGGGCGGCGGCTGCCAACTGGTCGATTGCGCAGGATGGTGACAAGTGGCGCCGCGTGGTGCCGTCGCCGGCGCCGCTTGAGATTCCCGACCTGTCGGTGCTGAAAATCCTGCTGCGCAACGAGGTGATTGTCATCTGTGCGGGCGGCGGTGGTATTCCGGTGGTGCGCCGGCCCGACGGCAGCCTTGTTGGCGTGGAGGCGGTGATTGACAAGGACGCGGCCAGTGCCTTGCTTGCAGAGCAGATAGACGCCGATGCGCTGCTTTTGCTGACCGATGTTGATGCGATCTATCGCGATTTCGGTACTCCGCAGGCCCGGCGGGTGAGTGCGCTGAGCGTAGCTGACCTCGACGGCATCAACCTGCCGGCGGGCTCGATGTTGCCGAAGGCAAAGGCTGCCGCGCAGTTTGCCGGCACCGGCAAGATCGCCGCCATCGGCCGGCTGGAGGATGCGTCCGGCATTCTGCGTGGCAGCGCCGGGACGCGGATCGGCTGACGAGCCTGTCGTCGCATCGCTGCAGTGAAGGCGTCGGTTAGCGCCAAGGCCGCTGTTCGTTGTGTGCTGTTTGCCCTTCGCCGCCCCTTTGCAGCGCATCAGGTCAGCCACCTTCACCGACGCTTCTGTCCTGATTTCCAACCTTGTTCCCGTTGCCATCTCGGGTAATGATCAGCTTGGCGCGGCAGTGTACCGCGCCCCCGGATTGATCCGGGTCCAATGACAAGGAGTGGGTATGGCGGCGGTTGTGAGTTCGCAGGGTGAATGGCGCAACTGGTCAGGGTCGCAGCGTGCGATGCCCGGGCGCTGGTGGCGTCCGGGCAGCGAGGACCAGCTGGTTGCGCTGTTGCAGAGCTCGAGCGGTGAGGTTCGGGTGACCGGGGCGGGGCATTCGTTCAGTGCGCTGTGCAAAACGGCAGGGAATCTGGTTTCCCTTGAGCATCTGAACGGGCTGGTCTCCCACAACGCTGAACGTCTGACCGCCACCGCGATGGCGGGCACGCCGTTGCATGAATTGGGCTCTTTGCTCTGGCCGCTCGGGCAGGGGCTGATCAATCAGGGCGATATTGATGCGCAGTCGTTGGCAGGGGCGTGCGGCACCTCTACCCACGGTACCGGGTTGGGCCTGGGGTCGTTCTCTGCACTGGTGCGTGGATTGCGGCTGGTGACGCCGAGCGGTGAGGTGATCGACGCTGACTCCTCGCACAATGCGGACATTCTGCAGGCGGGGGCAACCTCGCTTGGTGCGCTGGGCGTGATCACCCGGATTACTCTGCAAAACCGCTCCAGTTATCACCTGGCCGAGCGTGAGTACCTGCTGCCGCTGACTGAGGTGCTGAGCTGTTTTGAGGGGCTTGCGCAGGATAACCGCCACGCCGAGTTTTGGGCGTTTTTCCGCACCGACAGGGCTGTTGTGAAGGTGCTGAACGAGTCAACCGAGCCGCCGACTGCAAAGCCCCGTTTCAATCTGCCCGTCGACAGGGTGCTCGATATCACCTCACGGATTGCCCATGGCGTGGCAGGCGCAGATGCGTTGATGCAGCGGCTGTTGACCGCGCTGCACTCGGAGGTGCGCCGAGTCGGGCGCTCCTACCAGATTTTCCCCAGCCCGCGGGCGTCGCGCTTTAATGAAATGGAATACGAGCTGCCGTTGGCACGCGGACTGGAATGCGTGGAAGAGGTGCTGGCGACGGTCAAGCGTTCATCCTTGCGTACGTTGTTTCCGCTGGAGTACCGCACGGTGGCGGCAGATGAGGCCTGGCTCTCGCCGTTCTACGGGCGTGACAGCGCGTCCATCTCGATTCACCAGCATGTCTGCACGGATTACCGCCCACTGTTCAACCTGGTGGAGCCGATTTTCTGGAAGTACGGCGGGCGTCCCCACTGGGGCAAGCTGCATTCGCTGGATGCGGTGCGACTGGCCGAGCTGTATCCGCGTTGGGATGACGCGAGGCGAGTCCGTGAGCGTCTGGACCCGCAAGGTCGTATGCTCAACGCCCATTTGCGCAAGCTGCTGGTGCTGCCATGAGTACGCATGATGCCTATTTCAGCAGGCTTCAGGCTGCGCTGCAGGCGGAGGGTGAGCTGCTGCCGCGGCTGATCGTCGATCTGGATCGGCTGGATCACAACATTGATCAGGCGGTGGCCTTTGCCGCGCAGGCCGGCAAGGCGTTGCGGCTGGTGGAAAAGTCGCTGCCGTCGTTCCAACTGCTTGATTATATTGCCCGGCGAGCGGGTACCCGGCGGTTAATGTCGTTTCACCAACCCTTTCTCAATCTCGACGCGCAGCACTGGCCGGATGCCGACATCCTGCTTGGCAAGCCGCTGCCGGCGGCGCTGGCCGAACGTTTCTATCAGCTGCATCAGGGTGGGTTTGATCCGCAGCGGCAACTGCAATGGTTGATCGATGCGCCTGAGCGGCTGCAGCAGTATCTGGCGCTGGCGCAGCGGCGCGGGATTCGTCTGAACGTGAATCTCGAGCTGGATGTGGGCCTGCATCGCGGCGGCATTCCCGAGGGGGAGGTCGGTGCAAGGATGTTGGGTGAGATTTTGCGGACGATCGAACAGTACCCGCAGCACCTGGCCTTTACCGGTTTTATGGGTTACGAGCCGCATGTGGCGATGGTGCCGCGCCTGTTCGGATCGCCGGCCCGGTTGCTGGCGCAGGCGATGGCGACCTATCAGGCGCGGGTGGAGCAGGTGCAGCGGGAGGCGCCGGCCCTCTGGGCTCGGGCGTTGGCAGCGGGCGGACAGCCGCCGCTGACGTTGAACACCGCGGGCAGTCCTACCTATCGACTGCACGATCAGGAGCAGCTCAGCAACGAGCTGGCGCTCGGCAGCGGGCTGCTCAAGCCTGCGCATTTTGATCTGCCGAGTCTGGCCGATCACTTGCCGGCGCTGTTTATCGCTACGCCGGTGCTCAAACGTGCGCCTTCGCTGAGCCTGCCCGGGCTTGGTCGTTTGCCCCGGCTGCTGTCTCGTATGTCTGGTCGGGGCCGCGAGGCGATGTTTGTCTACGGTGGCAACTGGCTGGCCGACCCGGTCTCGCCTGGCGGTCTGGCGCCGAGTGCACTTTATGGCAGCAGCTCCAATCAGCAGTTGTTGCTGGCACCCACCACTGCGGCGCCGCAGCTTGATGAGCTGGTATTCCTGCGACCTCGCCAGAGCGAAGCGGTACTGTTGCAATTTGGGGATCTGCTGGCGGTGCGCGGCGGGCGGATCGTCGAGCGCTGGCCGGTGTTTAATGGCTGATTGGCACCGCATGTTTGCGCTGGATCACGTCTGCGATGGCTGGTGCCTGCAGCACTGTACTCGGGCGCTAGCATGAATAAACGGTAAACAGGCCGGCTCGGGATGAGCAGTGAGAGAACAGGGAGCGTTGCATGCGAGCAGATCAGGAGGATCGTCCGCGTCGTTCGGGCGGGGCGGGCGCGTCGATTGGCCGGGTGGCGAGCCGGCTGTTGTGGATTGGGGTGGTATTGTTGCTGGTGCATGTTGGCCGCCCGGACTGGCTGCCCGCTGCGCGTGACCAGCTTGTCGCCGCGCTTTCGCTGGTGCCTGCGCAGGTGTCGGTAACTCATACTCCCGAGGAGGCTCCTGCCAAACAGGCCCCCGCCGAGACGCCGCCGCTGGCAGACTCGCAGACCGCTGCGGGGCAGCAGGTTGCCCCGGTCGTCCGGGCCGAGGCACCCGGCGGGCGCCAGACGTCCTTCAATGACGACAACTATGTGCCCCGGCCGCTGGTGAATGTGATGGAGTCGAGTCATGTTCGCCAGTATGCGCAATCACAGCCGCGACGCATTGAACAGCCGCGTCAGCGTGGTCTGAACGGCACGGGGACTGCCACCTTCTACTGGGAGGATGCCCGTGGTCGGCGCAGCCGCTGGCAAACCGCCTACAGCTATCGCAACAGCCTGATCGATACGGCCAGCTTCTGCAGCAACTATCGCCGCGGCTCGATTGACTACCGCACCTGTCGCAAGGGCGCGAAGGCCTGGCTGGGGGAGCGTTGCGGTAACGGCAACCGGGTGGCAGGGGAGCGGCAGCGCATGTACTGCCATGCCCATAGCTGGTTCGGTCTGTAATCGCGGTGCTTTATTCACCCGGTTTGTTGGCTGATATTTCAGGTCTGCCGTTGGGCAGGAGGTGCCTTGCTTTTTGCTGGTGAAGGATTTAGCTTCTGGATCCGAAGCTAAATCACTGGTCGGCGCGACCGACCCGTCATGTCCCAGCAAGAGGCGAGAATAAAGTGAAAACACGTATTACAGAACTGTTCGGCATTCAGCACCCGATCCTCCAGGGCGGCATGCACTGGGTTGGTTTTGCCGAACTGGCGGCTGCCGTTTCCAACGCTGGCGGTCTGGGTACCATTACTGGTCTGACCCAGAAGACCCCGGCAGATCTGGCCAACGAAATCGCCAAATGCCGGGAACTGACCAGCAAGCCGTTCGCCGTTAACCTGACCTTCCTGCCGACCGTCAATGCGCCGGACTACCCGGGCTACATCGATGCCATCGTCAAGGGCGGCGTCAAGATCGTTGAAACCGCAGGCCGCAGCCCGCAGGAATACATGCCGCTGCTGAAAGACGCCGGCATCAAGGTCATCCACAAGTGCACCTCGGTTCGCCATTCGCTCAAAGCCCAGTCCATCGGCTGCGACGCGGTCTCGGTTGACGGCTTCGAGTGTGGCGGCCACCCGGGTGAAGACGATATCCCGAATATGATCCTGCTGCCGCGCGCTGCCGACGAGCTGGAAATCCCGTTTGTTGCTTCCGGCGGTATGGCTGACGGCCGCTCGCTGGTTTCGGCCATGGCGCTGGGCGCTGAAGGCATGAACATGGGTACACGTTTCATCGCCACCAAGGAAGCGCCGGTTCACGAGAACGTCAAGCAGGCCATCGTCGCCGCTTCCGAGCTGGATACCCGTCTGGTCATGCGCCCGCTGCGCAACACCGAGCGCGTTCTCAACAACGCGGCTGTTGAGCGTATCGTCGAGAAAGAGAAGGCACTGGGCGACAAGCTGACCTTCGCCGATATCATCGATGAAGTTGCCGGTGTCTATCCGCGCATCATGCAGAACGGTGAAATGGATCTGGGCGCCTGGTCCTGCGGTATGGTTGCCGGTCTGATTCATGACATTCCGAGCTGTGAAGACCTGATCGAACGCATCATGAAGCAGGCCGAAGACATCATTCGCGCCCGTCTGGTGTCGATGCTGTAATCGGATTGCCGCCTGGCATGGTGCCGGGCGGCGTCCCTGTCAGGACGTTGCTATGCCGACCACCCACATCGACTGCAGTGTTGTGAAAACCGCCGAGATCATCGGCGAGTGGTGGTCGCTGCTTATTCTGCGCAATGCCTTTCATGGCATGCGTACCTTCGATGCTTTCCAGCGCCAGCTGGACATCTCCAGCAGCGTACTCAGCGCCCGGTTGAAAAAGCTCACCGAGGCGGGCGTGCTGCAGAAAGTGCCATCGGCGGCTGACGGGCGCTCGTTCGAGTACCGTCTGACGCCCGCTGGCATGGACCTCTATCCGATCATTATTGGCCTGATGCAGTGGGGTGAGAAGTGGCGCCCTAACGGCAAGGGTGACCGCATGTTGCTGCTGGAAAAGGCGAGCGGTCAGCCCATTCGGGGAGCGGAGGTATTATCGGCCGATAATCGCCCGCTCAAGGCCTGGGAGGTCGAAGTGCAGGCCGGGCCCGGCGCTGATGACTATGTGCGTCAGTTGGTCGGCGAGGCCTGACTGGCGCACGATTTCGCCTGTTCGGGGTGGGCATCGGCGTTTACTTGGGTATCATTTGCCAAAGCTCCGCGTGCTGCGCGGCCACCTCACAGTCACAGGGATGGTTAATCAATGAAAGCTACCTCACTGCTTGCGCTGGGTCTGACCGGTGCCTTGCTGTCTGCGCCGTTGCAGGCGGTAACCGAGTACGACAAGAAAGGCGACCTGCGCACGCAGATCACCCAGTGGATCAATCAGGCTCTCAACGGTGATGCCCAAGCCCAGCGGGAACTGGCGCAGCGTTACTACGATGGTGAAGGCGTCGAGCAGGATTATGCCAAGGCCTTCGAACTCTACAGCGAAGCTGCAGCCCAGGGTGATGCCGAGGCCCAGTTCTCCGTAGCCTACATGTACGACATGGGTGAGGGCGTCGAGCTGGATGACCTCAAGGCCATCGAGTACTACACCCTGGCCGCCGAGCAGGGTAACGCGGCTGCCCAGTTCAACCTGGCGCTGATGTACGACGAGGGCGAGGGTGTGCCGGTGGATGACCTCGCCGCCATTGAGTGGTACCTGCGCGCGGCAGAGCAGGGCCACGCCGACGCGCAATACAATCTGGCACTCATGTACGACGAAGGTGAAGGTGTGCCGGTCAATGACAGCAAGGCCGCCGAGTATTACCTGATGGCGGCGCAGCAGGGTCACGCCGATGCCCAGTACAATCTGGCGCTGCTGTACGACCTTGGCGAGGGCGTGCCGCTGGATGACCGCGAGGCCATTCGCTGGTACACCGCCGCCGCCGAGCAAGGCGACGCCGCCGCGCAATACAACCTGGCGATCATGTACGACGAGGGCGAAGGCGTGCCGGTGGATGATCGGCGTGCTATCGGGTGGTACCGCAAGGCCGCCGAACAGGGGCACAAGGATGCTCAGTACAACCTGGCGCTGATGTACGACGAGGGTGAAGGCACCAAGGTGGACGATGCCGAGGCCATCAACTGGTATACCTTCGCCGCCGAGCAGGGGCATGCCAAGGCCCAGTACAACCTGGCGCTGATGTACGACGAAGGGGAAGGCACCGCCGAGGACAATCAGGCAGCTATCAGGTGGTACACCGCTGCCGCCGAGCAGGGTGAGCGTAATGCCCAGTACAATCTGGCGATCATGTACGACGAGGGTGAAGGCACCCCGGAAGACAATGCGCAGGCCATCAGGTGGTACACCGCTGCCGCCAGTCAGGGCGAGGCAAGCGCCATGTTCAATCTGGCCATCATGTATATGAACGGCGAGGGAATTCCTACCAACAATGCGATGGCCTACATGCTGTTTGCGCTCAGTGCCGGGCAGGGGCTTGAGGGAGCGCGCGAGGCGCGTGACGTGATGGCCGATGAACTGAGCGCCAGCCAGCTCAAGACGGCCCGGCGTGCTGCCGCCGAATGGACGGTCGGTGAGGCGCTGCCCTCACTCTGAGCACTATCGTTGTCTTATTCATGCCGTGAATAAGTTTTATCAGTTTGGCGGGGGTCCAATCCGGACGCAATTTGCGTACTGTATCGGTCCCCGCAGAACGGCCGGTGGGCCGCCTTTGCACACCGAACAGTCTTTGCACTTCATCTTGCTCACATTATCCGGAGGTAGCTGACATGGCTGCGTTTGAAGATATCAAGAAAGTTGGCGTTATCGGCGCTGGCACCATGGGTCGCGGCATCGTGATGAACTTCGTCAACGCCGGTTACCCGGTCACCTGGCTGGACGTCAATGGCGAGATGCTGGAGAAGGGCCTGGTCGAGATCGCCGCGGTCTACAAGCGCTCGGTTGCCCAGGAGCGTTTTGACGATGCCGAAGCGCAGGCGCGTGTTGCCCGTATCAGCACCACCCAGGACTACGCAGATCTGGCCGACATGGACCTAGTTGTTGAAGCCGTCTATGAAAACATGGATCTGAAGAAGAAGATCTTCGCCGAGCTGGACAAGGCGGTTAAGCCGTCCGCGATTCTGGCCACCAACACCTCCTATCTGGATATCGACGAAATCGCGTCCGCGACCCAGCGTCCGACCCAGGTTCTGGGTCTGCACTTCTTCAGCCCGGCGCACATCATGAAGCTGCTGGAAGTCGTTCGTGGCAAGGCTACTGCCCAGGACGTGATGGACGCCTGCCTGGCTGTTGGCAAGAAGATCGGCAAGGAAGCAGTCCTGGCCGGCAACTGCCACGGCTTTATCGGCAACCGCATGCTGGAAAAATACTCCCGCCAGTCCCGCGAAGTGGTACTGGAAGGTTCCACCCCGTGGGAAGTCGACCAGGCGCTGCAGGGCTTCGGCATGGCGATGGGCCCCTACCGCATGTACGACGTTGTGGGTGTTGACCTGGGCTGGCGTTCCCGTCAGCTGGCTGGCATCGGTCGCGGCGAGCCGATCGTGTGGCTGGACAACAAGCTGTGTGAAATGGAGCGTTTCGGTCAGAAGAGCGGCCACGGCTTCTACAAGTACGAAGCAGGCAGCCGTCAGGCGATCCACGATCCGGAAACCGACATGATGGCCCGTGAAGTGGCTGAAGAAGCCGGCTACACCGCCCGTGACGTATCCGCCGAGGAAATCGTGACCCGTTGCATCCTGGCGCTGGTCAACGAAGGTGCGCGCATTCTGGACGAAGGCTTCGCCGAATCCGCTGAAGACATCGACCGCGTTTACCGCTTTGGTTACGGCTTCCCGGCTGACCGCGTAGGTCCGATGGCGTACGCCGACAGCCTGGGTCTGGACAAGGTGCTGGCCGAAATCCGCGCGCTGGAAGCCGAGCGTGGCGAGTTCTGGAAGCCCGCTGCCGGTCTGGTCAAGCTGGCCGAAGCTGGTGGTCGCTTCACCAAGGCCTGATCGAGCTGATTAAAAAAACCGCGGCAGCTTGCGCTGTCGCGGTTTTTTTTGATTTTTCACAGAGGTCGAGCGGGCTGGCGGGACAACGGCGGACACGCTGCGCTTGGTTCGCCCTGCGGGCTGGCGCCCTAGCGTAGGGTGGACTAAGCCGAAGGCGTGTCCATCAGAGCGGCATCAGGCCAACACAGGTGTCCGCCGATCAGGCGTCGCCTTGTTACTTGTGGCTCACCGGTATGCCGGTCACGGTCTGGCCGTTGACGGTCGCTTCCTTGAGCATGATCTGATAGTGCTGGCCGTCGGTTTCGATCTGGCTCAGGCGCACCAGCAGGTAGTTCCAGTCCTTGGCAAACCACAGAGTGGTTTCGCGGCGGGCGTCGGGCTCGCGTACCCGTTCAACCTCTACCGCATCAAACTGTCCGGCTTTGGTGGTGACCCGTTCTTCGCCAACCACTCGGAACGCGTATTCTTCCACTTCATCGCCGTCGACTACGCGGTAGGTCATGTCTGTCTTGCCGGCGGCCAGATCCGCCTGCAGCGCAAGCTGGTAGGTAGTCTTGTCAAGCAGGCCGGGTTCGGTTGGCAGGCTGAACGATTCACCCTTGTAGGTGCCGGTCACCTGCGCCTGGGGCCAGTCGAAGTGCTGCAGGATTTCCTTGCCCCGGCCCAGGCCGCGACGCTCGTAGTGATACGTCAGTGGTTGAATCCGGTCGTCGGCTACCCGCAGCGTGCTTTGCTCGGTCAGCCGGGCAACAAACATGCTGGCACTGAAAGACAGGTTCCAGCTGCCGTCATCATTGGCTTGCAGGCTGTGAATGGCTTCGCCGTTGACCGGAATGTTTTTCATGTCGGCGGCGTAGCTGGCGCTGAACGGCTGCAGCTCGATAGCGCCGGCGGCACTGGCACTCAAGCCGAGGAGCAGGGCCGCGAGGGGCTTGATGAATCGATTGTGCGCTATCTTTTTAATAGTCGTGTTGGCATGCATCTGGTCTTTTCTCATCTGCCGGATTCGATGTCTTCCAGTCTTAACCCGCTGGGCGGAATGGGCGTGCCATCGAGGCATGCCTGATCCCCTTCCAGGCGCAGGCGCCCGGTTGCAAACCAGCGCGCCGCGAGCGGGTACAAAGCGTGTTCCTTTACCTGTACGCGGGACGCCAGACTGGCGGCATCGTCGTCAGGATGAACGGTTACGCGTCCCTGTATGACTACCGGACCGCCATCAAGTTCTTCGGTGACGAAATGAATACTGGCCCCGTGCTCTTCATCACCCGCATCCAGTGCCCGCTGATGGGTCTGCAGGCCCTTGTGGCGGGGCAGTAGCGAGGGGTGAATGTTGAGCAGCCTGCCACGGTAATGTGTCACAAAGTCGGCAGTGAGAATGCGCATGAAGCCGGCGAGCAGCACCAGATCCGGCTGAAAGGCGTCAATTTCAGCGATCAGCGCCCGATCAAAGGCTGCCCGATCGGCAAACTCGCGGTGGTCGAGGGCACGGGTCTGGATACCGGCGTTGCTGGCGCGTACCAGTCCAAAGGCCTCGGCCTTGTTGGAAATGACTGCGACGATCTCGGCTGGCGCGTCGGCGCCGGCGAGATCGTCGATCAGTGCCTGCAGGTTGGTGCCTGACCCGGAGATCAGGACAACAATACGGCTGCGCACGCTATTAGTTGCCGTGCTGCAGAACAACCGCTTCGGCGCCGTCCGCGCCACTGGCGATACGGCCAATCACCCAGGGCTGCTCGCCAGCGTCGCGCAGGCTTTGCAGAGCGGCTTGGGCCTGTTCCGCAGCCACACAGATGACCATGCCCACGCCGCAGTTCAGCACGCGGTGCATTTCGGTTTCGTCAACATTGCCCTGCTCCTGCAGCCAGTTGAACACGGCCGGACGCTGCCAGCTGGCCAGATCAATGATTGCTTGCGAGCCTTCCGGCAGAACGCGCGGAATGTTCTCCAGCAGGCCACCACCGGTGATGTGGGCCATGGCTTTCACGGCGCCAGTCTGCTTGATCAGTTGCAGCAGGGCCTTGACGTAGATGCGGGTCGGCGCCATCAGCAGTTCGCTCAGTGGCTTGCCGTCGAGCTGGGTGCTGTGGATGTCGATACCGGCGACTTCGATGATCTTGCGGATCAGCGAGTAACCGTTGGAGTGCGGGCCGGAAGACGGCAGGGCGATCAGGGTGTCGCCGTCGATGACCTTGCTGCCGTCGATGATGTCGGCCTTTTCGACCACACCAACGCAGAAACCGGCCAGATCGTAGTCTTCGCCTTCGTACATGCCGGGCATCTCGGCGGTTTCGCCGCCAACCAGAGCACAGCCGGCGAGTTCGCAGCCGGCGCCGATGCCGGTTACAACCTGGGCGGCAACGTCCACGTTCAACTTGCCGGTGGCGTAGTAGTCGAGGAAGAACAGCGGCTCGGCGCCACAGACCACCAGGTCATTGACGCACATGGCAACCAGGTCGATGCCGATCCGGTCATGCATGTTCAGGTCCATGGCCAGACGCAGCTTGGTGCCGACGCCGTCTGTGCCGGAAACCAGTACCGGCTGGCGGTAGCCTTCGGGAATTTCACACAGGGCGCCGAAACCACCCAGGCCGCCCATTACTTCCGGACGCGCGGTGCGCTTGGCAACGTGCTTGATACGGTCGACCAGGGCGTTACCGGCGGCGATGTCCACACCGGCGTCTTTGTAGCTGATCGAGGGTTTGGAAGGCGTCTGGCTGCTCATGAGCGGATCTCGAACTGTGAAAAAAAGGATAGGTCTCGACACGCCTTGGTTGCTGTGCGGGCAGGCGCTTTCGAATAGCGGCATAGTCTACCAAGTCATGCCCGGCAGAGCCATGCCGAACGCGGTCTGCCGACGTGCTGCGTGCCTTGCGCGGCGCTGGCCTGCGGCAAGCCGGTTGCCGCGCCTGCAAGGCTTGTTTAATGTAGCGGGTCAAAACCTTCGCAGCGTCATGGCTGTGAGAACGCCCAGCTACCCTGACGGAAGTGTTCATGCCTCTGTTGCGCAACGCCTGTATTGGCCTTTTCTCTCTCTGTCTGCCCCTGCTGTCGCAGGCTGCAGTCGTTGAATCCTTGTACCAGGTTGATGTGCCGCCGCGCGCAGAGGCTGATCAGGCTGCCCAATTGCAGGTGGCCGCGCAGGTGATGCTGGAGCGGCTTGCCGGTGCAAACGCCAAAGTCGACAGCGGCCCGCTGGCCGAGATTCTGGCGCAGCCTGGCCAGGTGACCAGACAGATTGGCTCGCTGGGTGAGGATGGGGCGCTGCGTGTCGAGTTTGACCCGCTTCTGCTGCGCGACGCGCTGGGCAAGGCGAAGGTGCCGGTACTGGGTCGCAATCGGCCCGGCATACTGGTCTGGGCGGTAGAAGGCGACGCTTACAGTCAGGATTTTTTGGCTGCCTCAGGTGAAATGGGGCAGGCATTGAAGACTGCGGCCCGGTATCGGGGCGTGGTGCTGACTCAACCGCTGGCCGATCTGCAGGATCGTACCGGTGTCAGCGAACAGGATGTGCTTGATGCCGATCAGGCGGCGCTGGCAGAGGCCAGCCAGCGTTACGCCAGCGAGGGCGTGCTGGCGCTGACAGTCGCTCGGGAGGACGACAGCTGGGCGCTGAGCTGGACCTTCTGGCTCAACGATCGCAAGCTGACCGGCAAGGCTGAGAGTCCGGATCCGCTGGCCGTGGCCGACGAACTGATGCGGGCAGTAGCCGCCGAGGTACATCAGCAGTATGCGGTGGGCGGCCTAGCCAGCGCTGCGCCGGTAGCGGGCTGGGTGCTGGAGGTCAGCGGCATCAACAGTATTGATGCCTTTGCCGATCTGCAGCGCACCTTGCAGCAGTTGGGCATGGAGACGCTGCCAAGTCTGTTGTCGGTGCAGGACGATCAGGTGCGTTTCCGCGTCGACTTTGCCGGCGACCGTGCCCAGCTTGAGCGCATGTTGCTGCTGGACCAGCGCCTTGTCGAGGTTGATGCTCCCGAGGTCGAAACGGCGCCGACGGAGTCGCTGGCTGAAACGGCGCCGTCTTCAGCGGAGGCGGCAGAGCAGGGCGATACCCTGTATTATCGCTGGCGCTGAGCGCAGGTCGCGCTTGGTCGGCCTATCCAGAGGCTTTTAAGGACGACACCATGACCTCGGACTATCGCTGGTACTGGGCCGCTGGCCTCGCGGCACTGCTGGCACTGATCTATTTTCTGCAGCCCATTCTGGCGCCCTTTCTGATTGGCATGCTGCTGGCCTACCTGGGTGACCCGCTGGTTGATCGACTGGAAGCGCGCGGGTTGTCCCGCACCCTCGGCGTGGTTGTGGTCTTTGCTGTGGTGACGGGCATATTGATCGCGGCGCTGCTGATACTGATTCCCCTGCTGGGGCACCAGATCGCCACCCTGCGCTCGAATGTGCCAGCGATGATCGACTGGTTTCACAGCGCCGCCTTGCCCTGGGTTGAGGCACGGCTTGGTGTGCAGGTGTCTGACTTCAGGCTCGATAGCGTGCGCGAGAGTCTTGCCGACAATCTCGGCAAAACCGGTGGCGTGCTGGCGACGGTAATTGCGCAGGCCACCCGTTCGACCATGGCGCTGGTCATCTGGACGGCCAATCTGGTGATGATTCCGGTCGTCGGGTTTTACCTGCTGCGCGACTGGGATGTGATCGTCGCCCGGTGCCGGGAGATGTTGCCCCGTCGTCAGGAGCCGCTGATCGTCAAGCTGCTGGGAGAGTGCGACGAGGTGCTCGGCGCGTTCATTCGCGGCCAGTTGCTGGTTATGACCTGTCTGGGCGTTATCTACTGGCTTGGCCTCTGGCTGGTCGGTCTGGATCTGGCGCTGCTGATCGGGATGCTCGCCGGTCTGGCCAGTATCGTGCCCTACCTGGGCTTTTTTGTCGGTATTTGTGCGGCGCTGATCGCTGCGGTATTCCAGTTTGGTGACCTGTTCCATCTGGTCGCAGTGGTAGCGGTGTTCAGTGTCGGCCAGATGATTGAAGGGATGGTGCTGACGCCGCTGCTGGTGGGTGATCGTATTGGGTTGCACCCGGTCGCCGTTATCTTTGCCATCCTTGCCGGCGGGCAGTTGTTCGGTTTTGTCGGTATCCTGCTGGCGCTGCCGATTGCGGCGGTTGTCATGGTGCTGCTGCGCCATGCCTATCGGCACTATCGCGCCTCGGCCGCCTATGGCGAACCGTTGGCGGAAAATTATGAAGTCGACACCGTGCGTGTCGAACTAGATGAGGAAGAGCAGCGCTGATGTCTGCAGGACAACCCGTTCAACTGCCCCTGGGGATTAAACTGAGGGACGAGGCGACCTTCGCCAGCTACTACCCGGGGCCCAATGCCACCGTGCTGGCTGCAACCCGCGCGTTCGCTTCGTTGCAGTCGGCGGTGCCTGAGTGTTGCCTGTTTCTTTGGGGAACCGAGGGTACCGGTCGCACCCACTTGCTGCAGGCGGCGTGTCATGCGCTGGCAGACGAGGGCGGATTGGCCATGTATCTGCCGCTCGATGAGCTGGCTGACGAAGGTCCGCTGCTGCTGGAAGGGATGGAGTCGGTCGACTTGCTGTGTCTGGACAAGCTGGAGGCAGTGGTCGGCAGGCCTGACTGGGAAGAGGCGCTGTTCCATCTCTACAACCGCCTGCGTGAGCAGGGCGGTCGACTGCTGGTGGCTGCTGCGGCTGCACCCAGAGCGCTGGGGCTGAAGCTGCCCGATCTCGAGTCGCGACTGGGGTGGGGGCTGGTATTCCAGCTGCAGCCGCTGGACGATGAGGGCAAGCAGGAGGTGCTCAAGTTGCGTGCGGCCCAGCGCGGCCTGCAACTGGGCGACGATGTTGCTCGCTACATTCTCAGTCGGGGTGCCCGCGGCATGGGTGAGCTGTTTGCTGCGCTAGAGACGCTGGATCAGGCATCGCTGCGCGATCAGCACCGTCTGACCATTCCCTTCGTCAAGCGGGAGATGGGCTGGTAGCCGCAGCTACCGCGTATCTGCCCGGGCGGCTCCGCTCAGGTTTCCCCTCGCTCGACGCGTTGCGCCTGAAAGCTCCAGCGGATGTAGTACAGCGCCGCAACGAAATACAGCACGCTGAACCCGGCCATGAACAGCCCGTAGCCCAGGCGTCCGGGCTGAAAGCAGATCAGCACGCCCTGAATGAAATACAGGTTGATGGCAAAACTGAGCCAGGCGTGGGTGCGCACGTGGCCGGTGATAATGCCGGGCAGGAAGATCAGCAGTGGCAGCAGCTGAACGCCAATGATAATCACCGGATTGGCGCCGTGCAGATCGGCCACCAGCAGGTTGTAGCCGAGCATGCCAAGCACCAGTCCGGCATAGCCGACCAGCGCGATCAGCCGGCTGACGCGGCAGCGCGGTTGCAGGTAGGCCAGCGACGGCAGGGGTTTTTTCTCTCTAGCCACCGATCTGTGCTCCTGCTGCCAACTGGCGGGTGATGCTGCCGACCCGTTTGCCGAGTGCGCGGCACAGCTGGCTTTCGTGGTTGTCCAGACGGCGTTCGCCCTGTGCGCCGGCATGGTGGCTGGCACCGTAGGGCGTGCCGCCGCCGCGGGTTTCGGTCAGCGCACTTTCGCTGTACGGCAATCCGACCAGCAGCATGCCGTGGTGCAGCAACGGCAACTGCATCGACAGCAGCGTGGCTTCCTGGCCGCCATGCAGGCTGGCGGTGGAGGTGAATACCGCAGCCGGTTTGCCGTTCAGGTTGCCGGCCAGCCACAGGCTGCTGGTGCCATCAATAAAATGCTTGAGCGGGGCAGCCATGTTGCCGAAGCGGGTCGGGCTGCCAAGAATCAGTGCCGAGCAGTGCTTGAGGTCGTCGCTGGTGCAATATATGGCGCCATCTTCCGGCACCAGTGGCAGGCTGGCTGTGGTCTCGGGCGCAACCGGCGGCACCGTGCGAACCCGCGCCTCGATACCGCTCTGCTCGACACCCTCGGCAATCAGTCGCGCCATCTCGGCGGTTGCGCCATGACGGCTGTAATACAGCACTAGAACGTACCCGGACTGGCTCATGCGAACAGCTCCAGCACGCGCTCGGGCGGGCGTCCGATAACCGCCTTGCCGTCATGGATGACGATCGGACGTTCGATCAGCTTCGGGTAGTCGACCATGGCCTGCACAAGCTGCGCTTCGCTCAGCTCGGGGTTGTCCAGATTCAGTTCCTTATACGGATCTTCGCCCTTGCGCATCAGTTCGCGGGCGCTGAGCCCCAGGCGTTCGAGCAGGTCAACCAGGGTGGCGGCGTCCGGCGGGGTTTCCAGATAGCGAACAATGTCGATCTCGGTACCACGCTGCTCGAGCAGTTCCAGTGCCTGACGGGATTTGGAACAGCGCGGATTGTGAAAGATGGTAGTGGTCATCGGGAGGTGCTCCGTGTGACGGTGGCCTGAGTCAGGGTTGGGGGGTATTCTAAGCGTTAATGCCTCGGGCTGTCAGGGAGATGGAATGCCGCGCCAACTGAATCTGTTTCTGCACTTCGTTCGTTATCTGGTGCGCCGCTTTCTCGAAGACAATTGCATCAAGAATGCGGCCGCGTTGACCTATACCACGCTGTTTGCGGTGGTGCCGGTCATGACGGTGGCCTACGCCATGCTGGCGGCCATTCCGGCGTTCGATCAGGTGGGCGGGCAGGTTGAAGCGTTCATCTTCAAGAATTTTTTGCCTGCCAGTGGCGAAGCGTTGCAGCGCCATTTGAGTGAGTTTTCGACCCAGGCCCGGCAGCTGACCGGTGTGGGTGTTGCGCTGTTGATGATTACCGCGTTGCTGATGCTGGTGAACATCGAAAAGGCGTTTAACGCCATCTGGCGGATTCGCCAGCCACGCCGGGGCCTGTCGAGCTTTCTGCTCTATTGGGCGGTGTTGAGTATCGGGCCGTTGTTGCTCGGTGCCGGTTTTGTCGTCAGTACCTATATCGCTTCCATCTCGCTGTTTCAGCAGGGCGCTCTCTTGGGGTCGGTCTGGAGTCAGGTCCTGCTGTTGCTGCCAATCCTGCTCAGCATCGCTGCCTTTACGCTGATCTTTGTTGCGGTGCCCAACACCCGCGTGCCTCTGCGCTATGGTCTGGTCGGTGGCGTGTTTGTTGCGCTGCTGTTCGAGGCGGCCAAGGCCTGCTTTGGGGTCTACGTCAAACTGTTCCCCGGTTATCAGCTGATTTACGGTGCCTTTGCCGCAGTGCCACTGTTTCTGCTGTGGATTTATGTCAGCTGGCTGATCATCCTGCTGGGCGCCGAGCTGGTCAGTAATCTGGGTAATGGTCATGCCTGGCGTCGCCCGGAGTATCCGTGGATGATCAATCTGCTGGTGCTGTTGCGGGTTTTTCTCATCGCCCAGCAGCGCGGGGAGCAGGTGGACCAGGCACGGGTCAACGCCGCCGGCTGGGTGATGCACGAGGAGTTGTGGCTGCAGCTGACCGATTGGCTGGAGGGTGAGCAGGTCGTGACTCGAACTCAGAATGGCAGCTTTGTACTCTGCCGGGATCCGGACACGCTGGAGCTGAACCGGCTTCTGGAGCGTATGCCGGTGCCCCCGGTTACCCATGAGGAGCTGCCAGCGGCGCTGCCGGCTGGCGAGGACTGGTATCCGGCTTTCAGTGAAGCGCTGGCGGAGGCGGATCAGGCGCGCAGGGCGCGGCTGCAGGGGAGTGTACGGCAGTGGCTGCTGGGCGACTCCCTTTCGGCCGCTGTGCCGGCCGCTGTTTCGGCGAAGAAGGAGATCACATGACACTGTGCAGATTGATGCTGTTGCTCAGCGCCGCGCTGCTGCTGAGCGGCTGTGATCGTTCGGTTGGCTGGCTTGATCATCAGGGCGTGGCGCTGGACCGGGAGCAGCTGCAGGGCCAGCGCGTGCTGGTCAATTTCTGGGCCGAGTGGTGTGCACCATGCCGGGATGAACTGCCGGAGCTAAATCGTCTGGCCGCCGAGTTGCCGCGCGGGGGGGTTATCGGCATTGATTATGATGGCGCCACTGGTGAGCAGTTGCAGGCGGTTGTCACGCGAATGGATATTCGCTTTCCGGTGCTGGGAGCCGAGTTTGCCAGTGCCTACGGTCTGCCGCGCCCACAGGTGCTGCCGACAACCTACCTGCTGGATGGCGAGGGCGCGATCCTGGCTACATTGCAGGGGCCGCAGCATTACGATGACTTGAAGCCGTTGATGGCAACCGAAGCGGGGGAGTGAGCGATGAGTGATATCTGTCTGCAAGGGCGGGTAGTGGGCAAGGTGCAGGGAGTCGGCTTTCGTCAGGCGACGGTGCGCGAGGCCTCACGCCTGGGGATCAGTGGCTGGGTGCGTAATCAGTCGGACGGCAGCGTCGCGGTGCTGCTGTGTGGTGCCGAGGATGCGCTGGAAGCGATGTCCGGCTGGCTGCAGCGCGGCCCGGCGCGCGCAGAGGTTGAGCGTGTCGAGCTGGAAGCCTGCGTCTGGCAGGACATAGCCGGCTTTGTTCAGCTCTGATTCAGTCCTTGACGTACCAGTAGCTGTACCAGTAATCGAGTACGCGGTCGGGGTAGCGGTTGCTTCCCAGGCTGCCGTTGTAGCGCGCCAGCGCGCGACGCAGGTTGCCATTCTCCTTGTCCAGATAGAACTTGAGGATGGTGCAGCCGTATTGCAGATTGGTCGCCAGATCAATCAGGTTATCGTCCGGCCGACCAATCTCCGCTTTCCAGAACGGCATGACCTGCATGACGCCCTGGGCCCCAACGGACGACAGCGCATAGGGATCGAACAGGCTTTCGGCGTGCATCACGGCAATCACCAGATCCGGCTTTAGCCCGGCGCGCTTGGCGGCCTGGTGAGCCAGTCGCAGCAGTCGCAGCCGTGCCTGCTCGTCGGGGATGAAGGGGGCCATGCGGGTCGACATGTCGAGTAGCCAGACTTCGGCGTCAAAGCGATCCTGGAAACTGTCGGCACTGGCAATGGTACGCATCAGCTCGGCGCGCAGCTCGGGGTCTACCGGTGTCGGTTCGGTCGACGCCTGGAGCTGACTGCACGCCAGCCAGCTCAGGAGAAACAGCACCATCCCTGGGCGCATGCCTTACTCCTGATGCTGCAGACTGTTGTCGAGGGCCTGGATGAACTCGCCCTGAAGGTGCGGGTCGCCGGTGGTCAGCAGAATCAGCATGTTCTCCAGCTGACTGGCTTCTTCCTTGAGTCCCAGCTCGCTTAACCGGTGAATGCGCTTGACCCACTGCTCTACGTCGTCTTCCTCAAGGTTGTCGTAGATCAGCTCCGAGGCTTCATGCAGTACCGTGCGTAACTCGCGGTCAACCAGCAGCACTGCTTCGGCGTGGACTTCTGCGCTGGCGCGCGCGTCGAACTCAATGGTGCGGAGCTGATCGAAGTCGACGGGTACGATGTCTTCATCAAGCAGGTTGAGACGGAACGTGCCTTCGCTGTCTGTCTCGCGCTGGACCTGCAGCTCACCGAGCTGGATATCCACCGTGCGGTTCGCCCAGGGCAGACTCTGATACTGACGGTGCTGGTCCAGCAGGGTGCCACCGGCATCGTACTGGCTGACCCGGAACAGCCGGTTTTCGCTGATGCGAATGCTGCGATGTGGCGTGTCGAGTACCCGGGGCTCGCCGGTCTCGATATGCAGGGTGTGGCTGAGCAGCTCGCGTTCGATATGGCCGGACGCGGGTTCTTGGGGTTCGTTTACGCTGCAGGCTTGCAGTGTGGCCAGCAAGGCGCTGGCCCACAGCAGGCGACTGCCGGTAAGGGCATCCAGTCGGCGCGGCATCATTTTCCCTTAATGCGCTCCAGCAGATAGTTCAGCATCTGATCGGCAGCCACGCTGGTGGCGTCCTGATCGCGACGATACTTGTACTCTAGCTGGCCTTCAGCCAGGCCGCGGTCGCTGATGACCACGCGGTGCGGAATGCCGATCAAATCCATGTCGGCAAACTTGACGCCGGGGCTGGTTTTCTTGTCGCGGTCATCCAGCAGCACCTCAACGCCGGCGGCCTGCAGGCCTTCGTAGAGCGCCATGGTCGCCTGCTGTACGGCTTCGGAGCTTTCCATTTTCATCGGGATCAGGGCAACCTGGAACGGCGCCAGGGCGTCCGGCCAGAGAATGCCGCGGTCGTCGTAGTTCTGTTCGATAGCGGCGGCAACCACGCGGGAAACGCCAATACCGTAGCAACCCATGATCAGGGTCTGGCTCTTGCCCTGCTCGTTGAGCACGGTGCAGTTCATTGCCTGGCTGTACTTCTGGCCCAGCTGGAAGATGTGGCCCACTTCGATGCCGCGCTTGATCACCAGCGTGCCGTTGCCGTCCGGGCTGATATCACCCTCGACGACGTTGCGCAGGTCGGCAACTCGGGTGTACTGGGCATCACGCTCCCAGTTCACGCCGGTGTAGTGCTTGCCGTCGACGTTGGCACCGCAGACGAAGTCCGCCAGATGAGCTGCGCTGTGGTCGGCAATGACGGTGATCGGCAGCTTGACCGGGCCAATGGAGCCGGGCTTGCAGCCAATGGTAGAAACAATTTGCGCTTCGCTGGCGAAGGTCAGCGGCGCGTGCACTTCGGGCAGATGTTCTGCCTTGATCTCGTTCAGCTCGTGATCGCCGCGCAGTACCAGCGCCACCAGCGGCTGGGGTTTGCCTTCCTCTTCGCTGCCAAGCACGATCAGGGTCTTGACCGACTGCTCGGCCGGCACCTTGAGAAATTCGCTGACCGCAGCGATGGTCAGCTGGTCCGGGGTATCGACCAGTGTCATCGGCTGGCTGGCGGCGGGGCGTTCGCCCTGCGGCAGTTGAGCGGTGGCCTTCTCCATGTTGGCGGCGTAGCTGCCGGTGTCGGAGAAGATGATCGCGTCTTCGCCAGAGTCTGCCAGCACGTGGAATTCGTGCGAGCCTTCACCGCCGATAGAGCCGTTGTCGGCGACTACCGGGCGGAATTCCAGGCCCAGGCGGCTGAAGATGTTGCAGTAGGCCTGGTACATGCCGTCGTAAGTCTGCTGCAGCGACTCCTGGGTCAGATGGAAGGAGTAGGCATCCTTCATCAGAAATTCACGGCCGCGCATCAGGCCAAAACGTGGACGAATTTCGTCACGGAATTTGGTCTGGATCTGGTACATGTTGATCGGCAGCTGCTTGTAGCTGGTGATCTCGTTACGGGCCAGGTCGGTGATCACTTCCTCGTGGGTCGGGCCTACGCAAAAGTCGCGGTCGTGGCGATCCTTCAGGCGCAGCAGCTCCGGGCCGTATTGCTCCCAACGACCGGATTCCTGCCACAGCTCTGCTGGCTGGATGGCTGGCATCAGCACTTCCAGCGCGCCGGCCTTGTCCATCTCCTCACGCACTACAGCTTCTACCTTGCGCAGCACTCGCAGCCCCATCGGCAGCCAGGTGTACAGGCCGGAGGCGATTTTGCGGATCATGCCTGCACGCAGCATCAACTGGTGGCTGATGACGGTGGCGTCGGAGGGTGTCTCCTTGAGGGTAGAAATCAGATATTGACTGGTACGCATGGGAAACAGGTGTCCTGATGTGACGGGCAATTTGGGCGGTATTGTACGATTGTGCCGGTAAGCCGTACAGCCCGCGCGGCAGTGCGGTGGGTGAGAGACGCAGAAACAGAAAACCCGGCCGGAGCCGGGTTTTCCCAAGTACCTGGAGGCTTACAGCAGAGTCCAGGTGTAACCAACAATCAGGCGGTTCTCGTCGACGTCGCCGCCGTCGAGGTTGGCATCCTGACGGATGGTGGCGTTACGCCAGCGCACATTCAGACCTTCCAGGAAGCCGTTCTGTACGGTGTATTGCAGCTCGGTGTTACGCTCCCAGCGGGAGTCGCGATCAATGCCGACATAGTCGGTATCGATGCTGCTGCTGGTGATGTAACGGGTCATGAAGCTCAGGCCCGGGATGCCCATGCCGGCGAAGTCGTAGTCATAGCGAGCCTGATACGACTTCTCGTCCTTGGCGTTGAAGTCAAGGTACTGGATGGAGTTGGCCAGATAGATGTCGCCATCGGTGCAGTAGTAGCCAGCATCACCGCGCATCTGCTGGTAGGCAACGCCGAACGCATGGTAGCCGGTGTTCAGGGTAACCGACAGGGACGCGGCCTGGTTGTCTACTTCATCGCCGTCGGTACTGTCTTCGTCGCAGGTGTCATAGTACGCCAGGCTGGTGCTCAGGCTGGTGCCTTCGCTCAGCGGCAGGGTCCAGTCGGCGCCCACGAAGTAGCGATCATAGAAGTCTTCGGCTTCTGCACCGTACAGCGAGACGCTGAGGTTGTCGTTGAAGCTGTAGGTACCGCCAGCGTAGGTCAGGTTCTCGTCTTCACGCAGCGCGCCATCGGTTTCGCTGGAGTCGTTCATCTCGCTGCGATCAGTCAGGCGACCGGCTTCGACGAACAGACCGTCGATGGAGCTGTTGGTGATGCTGTAGCCTTGGTAGTGGTTCGGCAGCAGACGGGCGTCGTCGTAGTAGGCAACCGGGTTTTCCGGCAGATGGACGCCATAGCGTACAACGGTGTCTTCCAGAATGGCGACTTTCACAGCGCCGCGGATTTCCGAATATTCATCCTTGGCTGAACCGTCATCGTCCAGCTCAAGCAGGCGTGTGCCGGAACGGCCGCGACCGCTGTCCAGCTTGATGCCCTGCATGGCAAGAACGTCGGCACCGAAGCCGATCGGGCCCTGGGTGAAGCCGGACTGGAAGTTCAGCAGGAAGCCGGTAGCGGTCTCGTCTGCCTTGCTCTGGCCGGCAGTGTTGTCACGAAAATCGCGGTTGAAGTAAACAGTGCGGTTGCTCAGGGTGGCGGAAGCGCCTTCCACGAAGCCTTCGCCCTCTGCCATTGCCTGGCTTGCAATCAGGCCGTTGCCAGCGGCAACTGCCAGTGCGAGCGTACTCTATTTAACTGCGTTCTTCATTGGTGTGCTCCTTTGATATAAAGAAATCCTTTAGGCTCTAGCGGCCTGGTTTCTTGTTTTCGCTCTATATTTAAGCACCGATGTGCCAAAGGCGAAAGCAAGCGCCTTAAAAAACAGCGTTTTGTCGGGGAATGTTTATAAAATATTGCGCCACAAATGGCGATACCTTGTGTGCATTTTTTTATACGCAGTGTGCGTAAATACCGGAAAAGCGTTTGATTTATCCCTGTTTGAGACGTTTTTAAAGTTTATTGATTCTGAGGCGGATTCGGATGTTTGAATTGCATGCACAGCTGCAGAAGGACTGTGTGGTTGTTGGAGACTTTACGCTCTGTCGTGTGTTGCTGTTGAACGACAGTCAATATCCCTGGTTTATTCTGGTGCCGCGGCGGGCGCAGATGCGTGAGGTTTTTGAACTTGCCGACGATGATCGGGCTCAGTTTCATCGGGAATCCGATCGGTTTGCCGCATTGCTGGCGGATAACTTTGCAGCAGACAAACTGAATATTGCTGCCTTGGGTAATATGGTGCCGCAGCTGCATGTTCATCACATTGTGCGATATCAAACGGATCCGGCATGGCCGGCCCCGGTGTGGGGCAAGTTGCCTGCCAAGCCTTATGAAGCCGCGGCGCTGCAAGCAGTTCTGGATAAGGTGAGGATTGCTCTGCGCGGCGAATGCGGGTTCGTTGAGGAGGAAAAATGACGCAGGATCAATTGGTGGCAAGGGTGGATGAGCTGGAAACGCGACTGGCGTTTCAGGATGACACCATTCAGGCGTTGAACGATGCGCTGGCGGCGCAGCAGTTTGAGCTGGATCGCCTGCGCCGCTCGCTGGAGCTGGTGGCCAAGCGGCAGGCTGATCTGGCGGCGCAGATCCCCGGCGACGCCGGGGAGGAAGCACCGCCGCCCCATTACTGAGGCGAAGTGTTCAGCGCTTGCGCTCGTTGAGGATGGTGACATCCTCGGCCTGCAGGCCCTTGTCGCGATTGGCAACCACGTAGGACACGCGCTGGCCCTCCTGCAGGGCTCGATGACCTTCGCCCTGAATCGACCGGAAGTGGACAAAGACATCGCCGCCGTCATCGCGGGTAATAAAGCCGAAACCCTTGCTGGTGTTGAACCATTTGACAGTGCCGTTTTCTCGTCCGCTGCCACCGTTGCTGGATGCTTTGGGCTTGGCTGTCTTTTTGGCCGGTCGCGGGGCGCGTTGAATGGCAGCCAGTTCCTGCACCAGTACGATCAGGGTATGCAGGCAGACGCCGGTAATGGCGGCGCTGAGTGCCCAGATGCTCCAGTCGGCAAACAGCGGGTGGATCAGCAACGCGCCGAACGGGATGCACGCGGAGACGATCAGCAGGGCCGAGCCGACAAGGGCAACGCCGCCGGCCATGCCGCGGTCTGCTGTTCGCTGCTGGGCGAATTGCTGCAGGTTGATCAGGCCGGTCAGAATGGCCTGCAGGCCAGGGTAGCTGATCGGTGCTGACGGGGTCAGGAACGGGACGCTGGCGAACAGGCCGGCCAGCAGGGCGGCAGCACCGATGAAAAGGTGCAAATAACGAAGGGTCTTCAAGAGGCTCACCGTAAATAGAGTGCTGTTGGTATTGTGATCATGCTGCTTGGTGCGGCTCATAGCTTGAGCCGCCGGGGCACTCTAACCTGAAAACGCCCGGCCTCCAAACGGAGTCGGGCGTCCGGTTGCCGGGGCTGTCGACCTGATCAGCTTTCCAGCAGGCTGCGCAGCATCCAGGCAGTTTTTTCGTGGGTTTGCATGCGCTGGGTCAGCAGATCGGCCGTGGGTTCGTCATGGGCCTCGTCACATTGCGGAAAAATACTGCGCGCGGTGCGTACGCAGGCTTCGTGACCTTCGACCAGCAGGCGAATCATTTCCTTCGCTTCCGGTACTCCTTCTTCTTCCTTGATGCTGCTCAATTCGACGAACTGGCGATAGGTACCCGGCGCCGGGAAGCCCAGTGTGCGAATGCGCTCGGCAATTTCGTCGACTGCCAGTGCCAGTTCGGTGTAGTGGGTTTCGAACATCAGGTGCAGGGTCTGGAACATCGGGCCTTTGACGTTCCAGTGAAAATTGTGGGTTTTCAGGTACAGGGTGTAGGTGTCTGCCAGCAGGCGTGACAGGCCTTCAGCGATTTGCGCGCGATCAGTTTCGGTAATGCCGATATCGATTTTCATTTTGGCTCCTTGCTTGTATTGCTGTTTGTACCGCTGCGGCGCTGCTGGATGTGTCGTCGCTGCGGTATATCTCTTTACTCCGATGTCCACCATCGCCAGAGGTTCCCCGGTGCTGTGAGCATGCCGGGGCGGACTCCCTAGCGGGGCAAGTTTCCGGTATAGTATGGCGTTTTGTTTGGGTGCCTTGCGCGTGTACCGCCGCAACGCATCCTATCGCAACGAATTTGCCGACCACAGGAAGCACCATACCATGATGCGTAGCCACTATTGCGGCCAGCTGAACGAATCGCTGGCGGATCAGGAAGTAACTCTTTGCGGCTGGGTTCACCGTCGCCGTGACCATGGTGGGGTCATCTTCCTTGATATCCGTGATCGCGAAGGCCTGGCCCAGGTGGTGTTTGATCCGGACCGCGCTGAAACCTTTGCCAAGGCTGACCGTGTGCGCAGCGAATATGTGGTCAAGGTAACCGGCAAGGTGCGCCTGCGTCCGGAAGGTGCACGCAACGCCAACATGGCGTCGGGCGCCATCGAGGTACTGGGCTACGAGCTTGAGGTGCTGAACGAGGCCGAGACGCCGCCGTTCCCGCTCAACGAATATACCGACGTGGGCGAGGAAACCCGCCTGCGCTACCGCTTTATCGACCTGCGTCGCCCTGAAATGGCCGAGAAGTTGAAGCTGCGTTCGCGCATCACCTCCAGCATTCGCCGTTACCTGGATGACAATGGTTTCCTCGATGTGGAAACCCCGATTCTGACTCGTGCCACCCCGGAAGGTGCGCGTGACTACCTGGTGCCGAGCCGCACCCATGCGGGCAGCTTCTTCGCCCTGCCGCAGTCGCCGCAGCTGTTCAAGCAGTTGCTGATGGTTGCCGGGTTCGACCGTTACTACCAGATCGCCAAGTGCTTCCGCGACGAAGATCTGCGCGCAGACCGTCAGCCGGAATTCACCCAGATCGACATCGAGACCAGCTTCCTCGATGAAAAAGACATCATGGATATCACCGAGACCATGGTGCGCAACCTGTTCAAGGAAGTGCTGGATGTCGAGTTTGGCGAGCTGCCGCACATGTCACTGGCCGAAGCCATGCGCCGTTTCGGCTCCGACAAGCCCGACCTGCGTATCCCGCTGGAGCTGGTGGATGTTGAAGATCAGCTCAAGGACGTCGAGTTCAAGGTGTTTGCAGGCCCGGCCAATGATCCCAAGTGCCGCGTGACCGCGCTGCGCGTTCCGGGCGGTGCGAGCATGCCGCGCAAGCAGATCGACGACTACACCAAGTTCGTCGGCATCTATGGTGCCAAGGGCCTGGCGTACATCAAGGTCAACGAGCGCGCAGCAGGTGTAGAAGGCTTGCAGTCGCCGATCGTCAAGAACATCCCGCTGGACAACATCAATGTGATTCTGGATCGCGTTGGCGCGGTTGATGGCGACATCGTGTTCTTTGGCGCAGACAAGGCGCGTATCGTATCCGAGGCACTGGGCGCGCTGCGTATCAAGCTCGGTCACGATCTGAATCTGTTCACCTGCGAATGGGCGCCGCTGTGGGTGGTCGACTTCCCGATGTTCGAAGAGAACGACGACGGCAGCCTGACCGCGATGCACCACCCGTTCACCGCGCCCAAGTGCACACCTGCCGAGCTGGAAGCCAATCCGGCTGCTGCGCTGTCGCGTGCCTACGACATGGTGCTGAACGGTACCGAGCTGGGCGGTGGTTCCATTCGTATCCACGACAAGACCATGCAGCAGACCGTATTCCGTGTGCTGGGCATCAGCGAAGACGAGCAGCAGGAGAAGTTCGGCTTCCTGCTGGATGCGCTGAAGTACGGCGCGCCGCCGCACGGTGGTCTGGCCTTTGGTCTGGATCGTCTGGTCATGCTGATGACCGGCGCGCAGTCGATTCGTGAAGTGATTGCCTTCCCGAAAACCCAGAGCGCTGCCTGTGTCATGACCCAGGCGCCGGGTGAGGTGGATAACAAGTCGCTGCGTGAGCTGCACATTCGTCTGCGTGAACAGCCCAAGGCTGAGTAAGTTCCTTGTCCCCGCAGTGCCGTTGGCTCGGCGGGGATTCTGCTATCTGGAGTTGGTTTTATGGCCGGTCATTCAAAATGGGCCAATATCAAGCACCGCAAGGCGGCTCAGGATGCCAAGCGGGGCAAGATCTTTACCAAGCTGATTCGTGAGCTGACCGTTTCCGCCAAGGTCGGCGGCGGTAACCCGGCTGACAACCCGCGTTTGCGCGCGGCGGTCGACAAGGCGCTGGGCGCCAACATGACCCGTGACACCATCGATCGCGCCATTGCTCGTGGTGCCGGCAGCAACGATGCCGACAACATGGAAGAGCTGACTTACGAGGGTTACGGTGCCGGTGGCGTGGCAGTGCTGGTCGAGGCGATGACGGACAATCGCAACCGCACGGTCAGCGAAGTGCGTCATGCGTTCAGCAAGTGCGGCGGCAATCTGGGAACCGATGGCTCTGTTGCGTATCTGTTTACCCGGCGCGGTCAGTTGACGTTTTCTGCCGATGCGGATGAAGAGTCGCTGATGGAAGCGGCGCTGGAGTCGGGCGCGGAAGATTTCGTCACCAACGATGACGGCTCCTTTGACGTGTTCACCAGCTTCGAGGAGTTTGGTGCGGTGCGCGATGCCCTTGAGGCGGCGGGCTTTGCCCCGGAATCGGCGGAGGTCACCATGGTGCCGTCGACCCAGGCCGAGCTGGATCTGGATACGGCGCAGAAGGTGGTCAGGCTGATCGATATGCTGGAAGATCTGGACGATGTGCAGAATGTCTATTCCAATGCATCGATCTCCGATGACATCATGGAACAGCTGGGTTGAGCCGGCGCATACTGATGCAGGTAAGGGAGGCGCGGGCCTCCCTTTTTTCTATGGCCCGCATGCTGACGGATAACACATGGCGCTGATACTGGGGATTGACCCCGGCTCCCGGATAACCGGTTTCGGTATTGTCCGCCACGCGGCTGGCCGTCAGGAGTATGTGACGTCCGGTTGTATCCGGGTGGGCGATGGTGCCTTCCCGGAGCGCCTGCAGAAAATTTTTCACTATCTGTCGGAGCTGATTGGTCAATACCAGCCTGATGTGGTCAGCATCGAGCAGGTGTTCATGGCGCGTAATCCGGATTCTGCCCTCAAGCTGGGTCAGGCGCGGGGGGCGGCTATCGTTGCTGCGGTCAATGCCGGGTTGGCGGTGCACGAGTACAGTGCGCGCCAGGTCAAGCAGGCGGTAGTCGGCACCGGGGCGGCTGACAAGAAGCAGGTGCAGCACATGGTTACCCAATTGCTGGGCCTGGGCGGTACACCGCAGGCCGATGCTGCCGATGCGCTTGCGATTGCCCTCTGTCATGCCCACATGAGCGGTGTGCAGCAGCAGCTGGGCAATGCCGCGCTGGCGATGCACGCCGGCCGTGTGCGCCGTCGTTGATCTGACTTTCAGGGAGTAGCACTGGTGATAGGGCGTTTGAGCGGGATTTTGCTGGAAAAACAGCCGCCACATATTTTGCTGGATGTGCAAGGGGTTGGTTACGAGCTGGATGCGCCGATGAGCACGTTTTATCAATTGCCGGCGCTTGGCGAGAAGGTAACCCTGCATACCCATATGGTTGTGCGTGAGGATGCGCAGTTGCTCTATGCCTTCGCTGACAAGCGCGGGCGAGAGCTGTTTCGCGAACTGATCCGGCTCAATGGCGTGGGTCCGAAGCTGGCGCTGGCGCTGATGTCGGGCATGGAAGTTGATGAGTTGGTGATGGCCGTGCAGCATCAGGATGTCAGTGCCCTGGTGAGGGTTCCGGGGGTTGGCAAGAAGACTGCCGAGCGACTGTTGATCGAGTTGCGTGATCGCTTCAAGGCCTGGGACGCGCTGCCGGGTGCAGTGTCTCTGGCGGCCCCGTCGGGTATCGCCAATGCGCCGGTCAAGCCAAGTGCCGACGCGGTCAGTGCGCTGATTGCCCTGGGCTACAAGCCGCAGGAGGCCAGCAAGGCGGTTGCGGCGGTCGAGGAAGACGGGCTGAGCAGTGAAGAGTTGATTCGCCGTGCGCTCAGGGGCATGGTGTAGCGCAGATCCGGTGCAGAACTGGTTGCGTTCCCTTTGAATGGATAAGACATGCTGGAAGAAGATCGCCTGATCGCGGCAACGCCCAGGCAGCAGGAAGAAGTCATTGACCGCGCGATTCGGCCGCTCAAGCTGGCGGAATATATCGGCCAGCCGACCGTGCGTGAGCAGATGGAATTGTTCATCAAGGCGGCCAAGGGCCGTGGCGAGGCGCTGGATCATGTGCTGATCTTCGGGCCGCCCGGTCTCGGCAAGACCACGCTGGCCAATATCATCGCCCAGGAGATGGGTGCCAAGATCAAGAGCACCTCCGGACCGGTGCTGGAGCGCGCCGGTGACCTGGCTGCACTGCTGACCAATCTGGAAGCGGGCGATGTGCTCTTTGTTGACGAGATTCATCGCCTGTCTCCGGTCGTCGAAGAGATTCTGTATCCGGCGATGGAAGATTATCAGCTCGACATCATGATCGGCGAAGGCCCGGCTGCCCGTTCGATCAAGCTGGATCTGCCGCCCTTTACCCTGGTCGGGGCCACCACCCGAGCCGGAATGCTGACCAACCCGCTGCGCGACCGCTTCGGCATTGTGCAGCGGCTGGAATTCTATTCGGTTGCCGACCTGGCAACTATCGTGGCGCGTTCTGCCGCCATTCTTGGTTTGCAGATGGATGACGGCGGCGCGCGTGAGATCGCCCGCCGCTCCCGCGGTACCCCCCGAATCGCCAACCGTCTGCTGCGCCGGGTACGGGACTTTGCCGAAGTGCGCGGTGCCGGTGTCATCAGCCAGGACGTGGCGGATCAGGCTCTGAACCTGCTGGATGTGGACGAGCAGGGTTTTGATCACATGGACCGCCGTCTGCTGCTCACCATGATCGACAAGTTCGATGGCGGGCCGGTCGGGCTGGACAATCTGTCGGCGTCTATCGGCGAGGAACGACACACCATTGAGGATGTGCTGGAGCCCTACCTGATCCAGCAGGGGTTCATCATGCGCACGCCCCGTGGTCGAGTCGTCACGCGGCACGCCTATCAGCACTTTGGTCTGAGACTGCCGCCCCGGATGGCCGGGGCGGCAGCCGATCTGTTTGACGATCCGGCGGCGCCGGACGCGTCCTGAAAAAATATTTTGCATTTTGCCAGGAGACCCACTATGCAAAACCCTTGCTTGGCTCTACATTATGCGCGTTGAACGTTCTGGGCCGCCGTTCGAGCTGAAAGCCCGCGTCTACTTTGAAGATACCGATGCCGGTGGCATCGTCTACTACGTCAATTACCTGAAGTTTATGGAGCGTGCGCGGACGGAGCTGGTCCGTACTCTGGGCTTTGATCAAAGCGCTCTGCAGAGAGAAAACGTCATTTTTGTTGTGCACTCTGTCACGGCGCGTTATCACGCGCCCGCACGATTGGATGATGAACTTGTCGTAACTGCGACTGTCTTGGAAACCAAGCGAGCAAGTATTCGCTTCCGCCAGAGCGTGACTCGGGCGGGAGAGTTGTTGTGTGAAGGTGAGGTGCTGGTCGCCTGCGTCAGCGCCGACCGCTATCGCCCGAGAGCGATTCCCGAAGCCATGCGTACGGCATTCGAGAACACCGCCCGGGCCGAGATCAACGGGTAATGAGTCAGAAATTTGATGGACAAGCGAGGAGTAGCTGAGCGTGCAGGCTGACCAAATGTCGATATGGCACCTGGTGTCCGGCGCCAGTGTGCTGGTGCAACTGGTAATGTTGTCGCTGCTGGCGGCATCGGTGATGTCGTGGGTGCTCATTTTTCAGCGCGGCAGCGTCATGCGCGGCGCCAAGAGTGCACTGGACGATTTTGAAGACCGCTTCTGGTCCGGTGTCGATTTGTCCCAGCTGTACCGTCAGGTCACCGGCTCCCCGGATGAGAACTCGGGTCTGGAGCAGATCTTTCGTGCCGGCTTCAAGGAATTTTCACGCATGCGTCAGCAGTCGGGAGTAGATCCTGATGCGGTGATGGACGCAGTGCAGCGCGCCATGCGTGTTGCCATTTCGCGCGAAGAGGAAAAGCTTGAGCAGCATCTGCCGTTCCTCGCGACCGTCGGCTCAACCAGTCCGTATGTGGGCCTGTTTGGTACCGTTTGGGGGATCATGAACTCCTTTCGCGGGCTGGCGACCGTGCAGCAGGCGACACTGGCGACCGTTGCTCCGGGTATCGCCGAAGCGCTGGTGGCGACTGCCATCGGCCTGTTTGCGGCGATCCCCGCGGTGGTTGCGTACAACCGCTTCTCCGCCCGTTCGGAAATGCTGATCGGCCGCTACTACACCTTCGCAGAAGAGTTTTCCAGCATTCTGCACCGTCGCGTTCACGCACGCGAGGAGTAAGCGGAGTCGTTATGGGCATGCACATGCAGGGGCGGCGACAGAAGCGCAAACCCGTCGCGGAAATGAACGTGGTGCCGTACATCGACGTGATGCTGGTGCTGCTGGTCATCTTTATGGTAACCGCGCCCATGCTCAACCAGGGTGTAAAGGTCGATCTGCCGCAGGTATCCAGTGAGGTTCTGCCGTCTGACAGTAATCAGCAGGTGTTGACTCTGTCGGTGCTGGCTGATGGTACCTACTACTGGAACCTGGGTGAGAGCGTGGATACCGAAAATCATTCCGACAGCGTCGTATCGCTGGCCGAAATGACCGAAGGTGTCACCAAGATCATGACCGCCAAACCGGACACGCTGGTCTACATTCGGGGTGACAAGAACGCCAACTATGGCGTGGTTGTGACCGCCATGGGGGCCTTGCAGCAGGCAGGCGTCCCCAACGTGGGTCTGATTACCGAGGCGCCGTGAGCACGCGATATCAACATCGGCCTACGGCGTCCGAGCGCTACTCGACGCCGTTTTTGAAGGCCGCAGGGCTGCATTTGGCGGTGGCGATTCTGCTGTTCGCTTCATTCAGCAGTGCGCCTGAGTTCGAGCCGGCCAAGCCGATTGTGCAAGCCACGCTGGTGCAGCTGGATTCAATGAGTCCGGCTGTGACGCAGACTGACCAGAAGATTGCCGGCGAGGCGCAGAAGACAGCTGCACCGCGTCATGAAGAAGAGGCTATGGAAGCCCAGCGTCAGCAGCAGCAAGCGGCCGAAGCTGCCCGCGCTGCCGCAGCCGAAAAGGCCAGGGAGCAAGCGCAGGCAGCCGCTGCAGCGGCGGAACGTCAGGCTCAGGCAGAGGCCGATCGCAAGGCGGCAGAGGCGGCTGCTGCCGCCGAGCGACGCAAGGTTGAAGAGGCGAAAAAGGCCGCAGAAGCTGAAGCAGCCCGGCGTGCCGAGGCGGAGCGCAAGCGCGCCGAAGAAGAGGCAAGGCGCAAGGCGCAGGAAGAGGCTCGTCGCAAGGCTGAAGCCGAAGCCGAGCGCAAGGCTGCGGAGGCAGCGGAGCAGCGTCGTCGCGAGCAGGAGCGTCAGGCCAATGAGCGCCGTGCCCAGGAAGAGGCCAAGGCCCGCGCCCTGAGCGAGTTGCTGGCAGAAGATACGCAGTACCAGATGGCCCAGGCTGATCGCAGTGGTGATCAGGTTGCGGCCAGCTACGACGATGTTATTCGTCGCTATGTCAGCCAGCAGTGGCGCCGCCCGCCGACCGCGCGTAATGGCATGGTTGTTGAGGTGCAGCTGAGTATGCTGCCGACAGGGCAGATCACCGATGTGGTGGTCACGCGTTCCAGTGGGGACGCCGGTTTTGATCAGTCCGCCGTACAGGCGGTCAGAAATGTGGGACGCATCCCGGAAATGCAGACACTGTCACGTGACAATCCCGCAGCGTTCGATCGCATGTATCGACAGCGTACGCTGCGCTTCAAACCAGAGGATCTGGCATTCTGATGAAGAGACTGACGCACGTACTGGTGGGCCTGGTTGCCCTGTGTTTTACCCAGCTTCTGCTGGCCCAGGGCGCCATCGAGATTACCCGTGGTACTGACAAGGCCACCCCGATTGCCGTGGTGCCGTTCGGCTGGCAGGGCAGTGCGCCATTGCCGGAAGACATGGCGGACATCACCGCCAACGATTTGCGCAACTCGGGTATGTTTGCGCCGATTCCGCGCGGCAACATGCTCAGCTATCCAACCCGCGACAGCGAAATCAATGCCCGCGACTGGCGCATGATCGGGGCTGACTACGTGGTGGTGGGGCAGGTGTCTGCCACAGGGGCAGATGCGTTTTCGCTGACCTACAGTTTGTACAATGTGGTGCGTGAGCAGGTCGTGCTGACGCGTTCGATCAGTGGTACTCGCACGCAGCTGCGGGATATCGCTCACCATCTCAGTGATGAGGTGTTCAAGGAGCTGACCGGTATTCAGGGCGCTTTCAACACCAAGCTGCTGTACGTGGCGGCCGAGCGATTCTCGGTCGACAACACCCGTTACACCCTGCAGCGCAGCGATTACGATGGCGCGCGTGCGGTGACGCTGTTGCAGTCGCGCGAGCCGATTCTGAGCCCGAGCTATTCGCCCGACGGTGAACGGATTGCCTATGTATCGTTCGAGTCGCGTCGCCCGGAGATTTATATCCACTATATTCGTACCGGTCGTCGTGAACGGATCAGCAGCTTTGAAGGCTTGAACGGGGCGCCGTCCTGGTCGCCGGATGGCTCGCGTCTGGCTTTCGTGCTGTCGCGTGACGGCAATCCGGAAATCTATGTGATGGATCTGGCGAGCAAGCAGCTGCGTCGGGTAACCAACCACTTCGCGATCGATACCGAGCCGACCTGGATGGGTAACGATACGCTGGTGTTTACCTCCGATCGCGGCGGGCGCCCGCAGATTTACAAGCAGAATTTGAGTTCGGGTAATACCGAGCGTTTGACCTTCGTTGGCAACTACAACGCCAACGCCAAGCTGTCCGTGGATGGCCGCACCATGGTGATGGTGCACCGTCAGGAGGGCTACCGTAATTTTCAGATTGCCACGCAGGATCTTGAGCGCGGCAACCTGAGAGTTTTAACAGAAACGTCACTGGATGAGTCCCCGACGGTCTCACCCAACGGCGTTATGTTAATTTATGCTACCCGTCAACAGGGGCGGGGTGTACTCATGCTGGTATCAACAAACGGGCGTGCACGGTCGGTGATACCGACTCAGTTCAACGACCTGCGCGTACCATCATGGTCCCCATACCTGCCATAGGGCGCACCAACACTAAACCATATGGGGTTAATAGGAGTTCATGATGCAAGTTATCAAGTTTGGCAAAGCTGCTGCTCTGGTTGTTGCTTTCGGCGTTGTTGTTGGCTGTTCCTCCAAGGGTGGTGACACCTCTGGCGCAGTTGATCCGAACGCTGGCTACGGTGCAGGCAGCAACGGCGCTGGTATGGACAACGGCATGAACAGCGAAGAAGCTGCTCTGCGCGCCATCACCACTTTCTACTTCGAGTACGACAGCTCCGAGCTGAAGCCGGAAGCCATGCGCGCTCTGGACGTTCACGCCAAGGACCTGAAAGCTGCTGGCAACCGCGTTGTTCTGGAAGGCCACACTGACGAGCGTGGTACTCGCGAGTACAACATGGCTCTGGGCGAGCGTCGTGCGGCCTCCGTACAGCGTTACCTGGTTCTGCAGGGCGTGTCTCCGGCTCAGCTGGAACTGGTATCCTACGGCGAAGAAAAGCCTGCAGCGATGGGTTCTACTGAAGAAGCCATGGCTCAGAACCGTCGTGTAGAGCTGCGCAAGTAATAAAAGAGGTCTTATGAAGGGTTATAGAGGCATCGTAATGGCCTTGGCACTGTCGCCGCTGGCGGCAGTTGCCCAGGTTCCGGTAATGGAAGGTAGTTCGAGCAATGCGTCGTCTGCCAGTTACGGGGGTTCCTCTGTGGCCCAACAGGCCCCGGCTGGCCTTTCAAGTGAAGGCCAGCTGTTTCAACAGCTGTATCAGCTCCAGCAGGAAGTCACTCTGCTGCGGGGCATGCTCGAAGAGCAGAATTACAAGATCAAGCAGATGGAGCAGGACCAGCTTGATCGTTACCAGGATCTTGATCGCCGTCTGTCCGGCATGACCTCCGCTCCGGCTCCCGCCGCTGCTGGTGGCGCCTCGACTGACCGTGATAGCGCAGCAGCGCCTGCCGATGCGCCAGCGGCGAGCGCCGCTCCGGCTGATCCCGAGCAGGAAAAACTGCTGTATGACGCGTCCTTTGACCTGGTCAAGGCGCGGGATTTTGACAAGGCTGCACAGGCCTTCAATGCTTTCCTCAGGCGTTATCCGAACAGTCAGTATGCAGGCAATGCACAGTACTGGTTGGGTGAGGTCTATCTGGTTCAGTCTGACCTGGAGTCCGCCGGCAAGGCGTTTGCCCAGGTAATCAGCCGCTATCCGAATCACCGCAAGGAGTCGGATGCGATGTACAAGCTGGGCGACGTCGAGCGTCGGCTTGGCAATAACGACAAGGCGCGTGATCTGTTTCAGCAGGTCATCAGCAAGTACCCCGATTCGTCGGCGGCCCAGTTGGCCGGTCGTGAGCTGAATACGCTCAACTGATGATGCGGTCGCTGGCCCGTCGATATGTCTGTGCAAAAGCGCCCCGTGGGCGCTTTTGCATTTCTGCCCGGAGGTTTCATGAGTAATGCCAATCCTGCGTCAGAAGCGCCTGCCGCTGTTGTGCTGTTGTCCGGCGGCCTGGATTCGGCGACGGTGCTGGCAATGGCTCAGGCGCAGGGGCTGCGGTGCTACACCATGAGTTTTGATTATGGTCAGCGTCACCGCGCCGAGCTGCAGGCGGCCGAGCGGGTGGCGCGAGCCGCTGGCGTGGTCGAGCACAAGGTCATTGGCATGAATCTAGGTGGCATAGGCGGTTTGAACCGCCCCGGGTTTCGCGGAGGCTGTTTGGTTTAAGTCAAGCCGCCACCTTGGAAGCCTGACTGGCTAGTTGCCGATAGTAGTTTGCCTCAGCCTCTGCCGGCGGTATATATCCGATGGGTTCGAGCAGTCGCTGG